>JAQBCT010000429.1:0-5266 GCA_032124855.1 Gammaproteobacteria bacterium | reverse complement strand
CCTGGCCGGCACACGCAACCAACGGCGCACATGCCATGAGCAGCGATACTGTCAATCGTCGCATTGCCTACCCCCCAAGGATGGCGACTGCCGCTGTGTGTCGAACCGAGCAACGGCGACCACCGCCCGGGAGTCTAGGGCCCAATGTAAAGGAGCGTCAATCGTGAAGGCCAAACAGATTGCTAATGCACGTGAATCAATGGTGCTCTGACGGCGCGGAGGAGGGGGTGCAATGCTCAGCAAGGCAATTCGAATGCAGCGCACTGCGCGCATACGATTTGCCTGAGCCACTGGAAATACGCTGACGTATCCAGTTCGGGCCGTTGACTGATCCAGCCGATGACGGCCATGCCGCGAATCAACCTGAACATGGGAATCAGCGCCAATGCGTTCTCTGAAATATTTCGCGATACCCGGTAGCCGCGCAGGAATGCTCGCTCAATCGCCACGAAATCTGATCGCGTCTGGGAATGAAATAGCGCAACCGCCATGTCGTACTGATGCCAGCCGAATCCGGCGTCGTCGAAGTCGATCACTGTGAGGCGAGTTCCATCCACCAGCAAATTACCGGGATGCAGATCTGCATGGATGACGCTGAACGTGGCGGGATCCCGTCCAAATCGGTCCAGTGCGGCACGGATGTGCTTGCGTGTATCCAGCAGCAGGGATCGCTCGGCGCGGCATAGACCGGGGTGCTCCCAGAATCGGCCCCAGAACGGTGCTTCGCCCAGCAGGCCTTCCACGTCCAGGGCGTGACGAACGAAACCGGCCGGTGGCTGCCACTGCGCCGCCTGATTGTGCATTGCCGCTGCGATCGTCCCCAATTGCTCGAAGTAGCCTTCGACCGCCTGCGTGTCCCCCACATCCTGCAGTACATCGGCCAGCACCCGGCCTTCCGTCCAGCGCGACACACCCGCGAAGCGTTGCTGGCCAATTGCCGGTACCGCAACGCTCACGTAATCGCGCCCGTCGCGGGCGGCCAGCGCATGCGGCACCGCAATGCCGTCGTCTGCCAGCGCACCAATCCAGATGCGTTCCGACACCAGCTCATCCAACGAGTGATAGCCCGGGCGATGCAGGCGCAGCACGTAGGCAGCTTGATCCGTCGCATCCACCACACGAAACGTTACGTTTTCCGAGACGGCGACGAGGTCGAGTGATTGCGGTTCGATTGGAAATGCTTCCAATGCATCGCGCGCGGGGCGCGTGAATACCTCGGCGGCAAGCGCTTTATCCATTCAACTCAGCAAGTGTTGCGTCGAATGCGGCGAGGAATTCATCCGCGTTCTGCTGCTGGAATACCAATGGCGGGCGAATCTTAACGATGTTGTTGAACGCGCCGGCGTTGCTGGTCAGAAAGCCTTTGTCCTTCAGTCGATTGACGAGTTCGACGGCACAATCTCGATCCGGCGCCCGGCTGTCGTGATCCTTGACCATCTCGATGCCCACGAACAGACCCTCACCGCGGATATCACCGATTGCGGCACAGTGCGATTTGCGTTGCAGCAGGGCCTGCTTCAATGCCGTGCCTACATTGGCGGCGTTCTCGCGCAACCCCTCTGCCTCGATGAAATCGAGCACTGCCATGCCCACCGCCGCCTGCAACGGGCTCGACGCGAAGGTGTTGAAGTAGTGCGTGGCACGGCGGAATTGATCGACCAACGATTTGCTGGCGGCGGTGGCAGCCAGAGGCAACCCGTTACCCATCGGTTTACCGGTGACGACGATGTCCGGTGCAAAATCTGTGACCTGATATCCCCACCATCGCCCGGTGCGGCAATAACCGGCCTGCACTTCATCTGCGATCACCAGGCCCCCCGCGGCGTGCACCATCTCTGTGGCGCGCCGCATGAATCCGCGTGGCACCTCGGGCAGACCCTCATTGGCGAAGATCGAGCAGACGATCAGCGCTGCAAAGCCCGCCCCATTGGCTTCGAGATGATCGATCTCCTGCCGCAGGCGGTCGAGGTATGCATCAGCGAGCGCGGTTTCGCTGACGTTCGCCAACAGCGGCCGATACAGTTCAGGAAACGGCATCGCGCGCACAGCGCCGGCGGCGGGTTGATCCTCGCGCGTGCGTGTCAGTATCCCCACCGCTTCGCTGTTGCCGTGATACGTCGCATTGGTACAGACGATGCCGCGCTTGCCCGTCGCGATGCGCGCCATTCGTAAAGCCACTTCATTGGCTTCGGTGCCGCTGCAGCTGAATACGACGCTTTCGATCGCGTGTTCGTGGAGGGTTGTCAGGCGTTCGGCGAATTCGATGATGCCCTCGTGCAGATAGCGGCTGTGCACGTTGAGTGTTGCCTGCTGGCGCGCCATTGCTTCAGCGATCGCGGGATTGCCGTGGCCGACGCACGGCACGTTGTTGTACATGTCGACGTAGCGCCTGCCGTCGGCGTCGTACAGATACACGCCGTCGCCCCGGACGATCTCCAGCGGCGTGCGATAGAACAGCTGCGCCCCGGTGCCAAGCGCGCGATCACGGCGGGTAATCAGTGAGTCGATTCTGGTCATGGTCATTTCCAACGGGTTTGACGCGCTCAGCTGTCGATTCCGCCTAGCAGCACGTATTTGATTTCGATGAAGTCCTCGATGCCGTACTTCGAGCCTTCGCGGCCGATGCCGGATTCCTTGATCCCGCCGAAGGGTGCGTTTTCCGTGGATACGATTCCTTCGTTCACCCCGACAATGCCGTATTCCAGCGCTTCGGCGACACGGATGGCGCGGCCCAGGTCGCGCGTATAGAAATACGCGGCGAGGCCGAACTCGGTGTCGTTGGCGATGCGGATGGCATCGGCTTCGCCCTCGAATCGGATCAGCGTGGCGACGGGGCCGAAGATCTCCTCGCGCGCAATGCTCATCTCGTTGGTCACATTGCTGACGACAGTGGGTTCGAAGAACGTCGCACCCAGCTCATGGCGTCTGCCGCCGAGGATTACCCGCGCTCCATCTGCGACCGCTTCGCGGAGCAGCTGTTCCACTTTCGTTACCGCAGTCGCGTCGATGAGCGGCCCTTGTGTCACCCCCTCATCGAAGCCGTTGCCCACTTTCATTTGCGTGGCGCGTTCGACGAGCTTGCCAGCGAATGCGTCATAGACAGCGGCCTGCACGAGCAGCCGGTTCGCACATACGCAGGTCTGCCCCATGTTGCGGTACTTGGCGGCCATGGCGCCGTCCGCGGCCGCGTCGAGATCGGCGTCGTTGAAAATGATGAAGGGCGCATTGCCGCCCAGTTCCATGGACACTTTCTTCACGGTGCTGACGCACTGCCTCATCAGTACCTTGCCGATTTCGGTGGAGCCGGTGAAGGTGAATTTGTGCACCAGCGGACTCTCGGTGAACACCTTGCCGATTGCTGAGGACTGTCGCGACGGCACCACGTTGAACACGCCGCGGGGAATGCCCGCGCGATGCGCCAGTTCAGCCAGAGCAAGCGCCGACAACGGTGTCTGCGAGGCGGGCTTCACGACGAAGGTACAACCGGCGGCCAGTGCGGGTGCGCATTTTCGCGTGATCATCGCGTTCGGAAAATTCCACGGCGTGATCGCGGCAACCACGCCGATGGGTTCCTTGAAGACGAAGATGCGCTTGCCGGAGGCGTGCGTGGGGATGACGTCGCCGTAGATGCGTTTGCCTTCCTCGGCGAACCATTCGATGAACGCCGCGCCGTAGGCCACCTCACCACGCGACTCAGCCAGGGGTTTGCCTTGCTCGGCCGTCATGATGGCCGCGAGGTCGTCCTGATTCGCCATGATCAGATCGAACCAGTCGCGCAGCAGTTTGGCGCGCGCCTTTGCCGTGAGTGCACGCCACGCCGGCTGTGCGCGGTGTGCCGCGTCGATCGCCTGTTGTGCATCGGCGGGGTCGAGATTGGCAATGTCGACGAGCTTGGCGCCGGTCGCGGGGTTGGTTACCGCAAACCGGGCGCCTGAGGACGCGGCCTGCCAGACGCCATCCACGTAGCCATCGGCGCGCAGTAGCGAGCTATCCTTCAGTTGCAGCATGGGTTTCTCCCCTCAAATGATACGTTAGATAATTTCCAGGTAGTCCCGGTCCGGCAGTGTGGGGAACGGCTGGGTCGGTAGCTCCTGATACCAGAACGCCACCGAAGCGATGTCATCCTGCAACGGCAGATACTGGCGATCCTTGTGGGTGCGCCAGCCCAGCGCCTGAATCGTCACGCGCAGATCGCTCTGAAACCGCACCGGATCCATGATATGCCAACGGTACAGCCCGAAGCGTTGCTGCGATCGATAGACGCCGTCGGGACGAATCACCTGGGGCATCCCGGCATAAGGCGTGTTGAACTCAACATAGCCCGGGCCGCCGGGCCAGTTGCGGTCCATCGTGCCCGGGTCGAAGTTGTACGCCCCGCAGAAATAGTCTTCCGTGCCCGTACCGCAGACGGTTGGAAATTCGTTGTCACCGTCCAGGAAAAATTTGATCTCGCCTTCGCCCCACCAGCCTGCGTTGTTGACACCCCAGGCCATATAGGTGCCCACGTAGTGCCCGCGGCCGCGCACGCCGTCGATGATCGTATAGACGTCCTTGTAGGGCAGGGGATTGATGCGCCGGAACTGGGCGTGGAAATACGCCGCGTCGTCCGGCACTTCGGTGAGTGTGTAGTTGATCTGGTAGTACACATAGATGGCTTCGTCGCTGAGATTGGTCAGCGTCATGCGCGCGTGTTTGCGAAACGGCATCTCCCAATAACAGTTGAAGGCCCGTCCGGGATTCACACAGACCGCGAGGGAAGAGACCTGGGCGTACTGCTCCCAGCCGCACGCAAAGAAGTCCCCGGCCGGGCATTCGATGGATGGCTGCGCCTGCTGGTCCCAGTAGGTGCGCAGGATGGTATGGCGCCATTTGCCGCGCGCCAGTGTCATCCAGATTTGCTGGATGGCACCCTGGCCCGCGATGTCGGCCAGGGTCGCCGTCGCGCCCGGTTCGATGATGATGTAGGGCGATACCTTCCAGCCCTGACCGAGGCCGCGCGCTGCATTGGCTGCCGGCCCATCCGTGGACATGCCGCCGCGGCCCTTTGCGCCGTCGAAATTCTCGGGACTGATGGAGCGCGTGAGCGCTGCAGATACGCGCGATAGATTGCCCAGATGCAGTCCCAGTCCTGTGAACGATGTCATCGATTCCCCCTTGCTTTTTTGATCAACGGTTCGGCGGCACTGTGCGCTTGCCCGTGCGCTGATTGACGTACAGCTTCCACGGATAGTGATCGCCCTCACCACCTGCACCCACAGCCTGCATG
>JAQBCT010000428.1:0-9174 GCA_032124855.1 Gammaproteobacteria bacterium | reverse complement strand
CGACGCCGCGGGCCGCGCCTACGTCGGCAACTTCGGCTTCGATCTGCACAACGCGGCCCCCTTCCAGAAGGCAGCCCTGATCCGCGTCGACCCGGACGGCAGCGCTCGCCTCGCGGCGGATGAACTTGCCTTCCCCAATGGCACGATCATCACGCCTGATGGCGCAACGCTGGTGGTTGGGGAGAGCTACGCTGGACGCCTCACAGCCTTCGACGTGGCGGCGGACGGTGCGTTGTCCAATCGACGCCTCTGGGCAAAATTGCCCGAAGGCGCTGTACCGGACGGAATCTGCCTCGATGTCGCCGGCGGCATCTGGGTGGCGTCGCCATCGACGAACGAATGCCTGCGCGTGGAGGCTGGCGGCCGGGTCAGCCATCGGGTGGCATTCGCACGCAGCGCATTCGCCTGCATGCTGGGCGGAGCCGACCGACGCACGCTGTACATCCTGACGGCATCCAGCAGCGATCCCGACACCTGTCGACGCGAACGTGACGGCCGCATCGAGACGGTGACTGCCCCCTATGCGGGTGCCGGTCTGCCGTAGCGGCTCAGTCGCGCGGCCGCGCGGCGATGAATTCTGCAAACGACCGCATGGCGTTGACCAGCACTCGCGAATGTTCCGGATGGGCGGCAATGGCGGCTGCGTCCAGGTTGCCACCTATCAGCGGCAGTGTGATGGATGCGTCGTCCACGAACTGGCCCGACATCGTCGTCAGCGTCGTGCGCAACGCCGAATAGGCATGATGCGCCCGAGGCGAGGCGTTGAGCAGAGCAACCGGTTTATCAACGAATTCGCTGCCGCTCACCAGCCAGTCCAGCGCATCTTTCATCGCTCCGGCCACGCCGCGTGCGTACTCTGGTGAACTGAGCAGCAGCCCATCCGCGGCGGCAATCTGTGCGCGCCACTTCGTCACGATTGCGGGTTCGTCATCGAGCAGATCGGGATTGAAGTGAGGCAGCTGGTCGAGACCTTCGTACAGCGTGACCACGACGCCCGGCGGCGCAAGCAAGGCGGCTGCGCGCAGTATTTCGGTATTCGACGAACGCCGCCGCAGACTGCCCGAGATCGCCAGGATCCGTGTCGTCGCTTCAGGCATTGTCGAGGCTCAGCGGTACGGGCTGTCGACCGTCGATATCGTCAAACCCCAGTTCCAGCGCCAACGACGCCGCGACCACGACAGTGCCACTGCGTCGCTGGCGCTCTGCATCGGCGTAAAGATGCGCGATCGCCCGCCCGGAGAACTGCGGCGACTCGGAATTCGAGAGATCGAGAAACGCCGCAGATTCCATCACCGCCTCTGTGCGCACGAGGCCCGGATACAACGACACCACCGCGACCTGGCTGCCCGCCAGTTCGGCGGCCATGTCCTGCGTCAGCCTGTCGGTGGCGCACTTGGCCGCACCGTAGATGGTATTGCCCAGAAACTTCTGCGCCGCCCAGTACGACAGATTGACGATCAGGCCGCCGCCCTGCGCGTGCATGATTGCCGCCGCGTGCTGCGAACACACGAATGCGGCGCGAACACCCCCAGTGAACATCGCGTCCCAGCGCCACGCGGGTTGGCGCCAGAATGGCAACGGCCAGGTGAACTCACCCGCCTCCACCATGCGCTCGTAGCCCCCCCATGCCGAGTTCACCAGCAGGTCCAGCCGGCCGGTCTCTGCGACGATGCGCGAAAACACAGCCTCCGTATCCGCATCGTTTCGATGATCGCAGCGAATGGCCCGACGGCCTCCGTTGAGCGCAGCGTCGTCGCCTGATGTGAAAGATCGCCCGGTCACGTACACCTGCGCGCCGCACTGAGTCAGGGCGTCCGCCACGCCACGGCCCACGCCGCGCGACGCGCCGGTGACGAGCGCAATGATCCCATCGAGACGCGGTTGGGCGGTCGAGTCGATCTGTTCACCCACGCCGCGCGCGCCTCAGATGCCCATCCGACCCAGCGCGTCGATCAGCTCCCGCGCGAAACGCTCGATCGTCGGATACTTGCCCGCGAACTGCGTATCCAGCGCTTCCAGGCGATCCACCATGGAGCGGGTGGTGCCCGCATCGTTGTCCGACGCCTCGAGCAATTCGTGAATATCGGTATCGAGTTCGACGAGCAGTTTGCGCAATTCCGGATCGACCGATTCCCGCGCGTCGAGATCGGCGTGCAGCCGCTTCAGAGACTCTTTGATCTGGGTGAGGTCCATTCAATCCTCGATGTAGTTCTTGAACAGGCAGTGTCGGGCGAATGCCTTGGCGTCGCTGCCCTTCCACTCCGACTTGGGGGTATCCGACATTTTTTCGCACCACGACTCGCTACCGACTTTCGGCGTGCAGCCCGCGATTGCCACGACCAAAACCACGCGGAAGAACGGATACAGGCGCTTCATGCAAACAACTTCGAAATGCTGTCGCCACTGTGGATTGCGCGGATGGCGTCTGCAAACAGACGCGCAACAGATATGACCTCAATCCGCTCCTGCGGCTGACCGGCGCGCAACGGAATTGAATTGGTCACCACCAGACGCTCGATCGTGGAGTCGCTGATGCGCTGTGTCGCCTGCCCGGAGAGCACGGGATGCACGGCCGCCGCTTCGATGCGCCGCGCCCCGTTGCTGCGCAGGAAGCGCGCAGCTTCGATCAGCGTACCGCCGCTGGCCACCTCATCGTCGATGATGAGTGCGTCGCGATCGCGCACATCCCCGATCAGACTCACCGCTACCGGACTCTCCGTATCGTCACGCCGCCGCTTGTCGATGATTGCCATGGGTAGTTTCAGCCGATTCGCGTATTCGCCGAGATCCTTCGCTTCACCGACATCGCCCGCCACCAGTACGCTCTGCGAAAGGTTCGTAGTGTTGCGCAGATGGTCACACACGAGCGGCGTGGCGTTGAGCTGATCCACCGGAATCCGGAAAAATCCCTGCACCTGCGGCGAGTGCAGATTCATCGTCAACACACGGTCGGCACCCGCTGTTTCCAGAAGATCCGCCATCAGTCGTGCCGTGATGGAGATGCGCGGACGATCTTTCTTGTCGGAGCGTGCATACGGCAGATAGGGCAGCACGGCCGTGATGCGCCGCGCCGATGCGTGCTTGAGCGCATCGATGATGATCAGCAGTTCCATGACCAGATCCGAAACCGGCGGGCACGACGTCTGAATCACGAACACGTCGGATTCGCGCACGTTTTCTTTGCACTGGAACAGAATGTTTTCATTACCGAAACGGTGAATCTCCGTTTCACACAGCGCCACGCCGAGATGCTGGGCAATCTCCTGTGCCAGCGCGGGATGCGATGTCCCGGAAATTAGTTTGATCCCATCGGTCATAACAGCAACTCCACTCGCTCGCGTTCGATTCCCGGCTTCAGCGCACGCAGCGCATCGTCCAGTGCATCGATCGCCATGTCTACATCAGCCACGGTCATCGGCGCGGAAATGCAGTACATCAGCCGACTGGCACTCGCGATTCCACGACGCAACATCGCCAGATGCAGCAGCGCACTGACGCCGCCTGCGCAGCGCATGCCGGCGAGGGAATCGCGCGCGCTGGTGAGGGGCGCATCCGTGAGGTGCAGATTGGCCAGCGACCCCAAGCCGGTGGCCTGACCGCGAATGCCGTTGGCGTGAAACGTGGCATTGACGCCGGCCCGCAGCCGCTCGCCCAGACCATTGAGCTGCGCCGTGAGCTGCGGATTCACCTGCTCCATCGCAGCCAGTCCCGCGGCCATGGACAACGCGTTGCCGCTGAATGTGCTGGCGTGCATGACGGGTTCGACTTCGTCGGGATGAAACACGCGCATCAGGTCCGTGCGGCCGCCAAATGCGCCGATCGGCAAGCCCCCGCCGATGATCTTGCCGAGTGCCGTCAGATCTGGCGTGATCCCATACACCCCCTGCGCGCCGCCGTCGCCCACGCGCAGGGTAATCACTTCATCAAATATCAACAGCACATCGTGAGCAGCGGTCGCCTCGCGCAGCGTGCTGAGGAATTCCGGCGTCGCCGGGATCATTCCAAGGCTGCCAAGTACCGGTTCGACGATCACTGCTGCCAGTTCGTGTGCGTGGCGTGCAATCAGCGCGCGCGCCAGTTCTGGCTCGTTGTACGGGCACACCACCACATCACCCAGCACGCTGTCGGGAATGCTGGCGTCCACAGGGACAGGGTTGGGCTGCGCGAGCGGACCACACCGATCGGCGTGCGGAATCAGGCTCACTTCGGCCAGCTCGTAGCTGCCGTGGTAGCCGCCCTCCATTTTCATGATCTTCTGCTTGCCGCTGAACGCGCGCGCCGCGCGCAGGGTCATCAGCGTAGCCTCGCTGCCGGAACTGGTGAAACGCATCTGCTGCATGGATGGGATGCGGCCGCGAATCAATTCCGCCAGCGCCACCTGATTGCGGGTGGGTGCTGCGTAAGCCGAGCCGGTCTGGATCTGTTCCGTCACCGCACGCACCACAGCGGGATTGGCATGGCCCAGCACCAGCGATGTGAAATTGTTCATGAAGTCGACGATTGCATGACCGTCGGCGTCGAATAGCGTGCGACCCGCGGCGCGTTCGATGAACAGCGGATACGGACCATAGTGCGCCGTCATGCGGGTGTCCCCACCTGGAAAACTAAGGCGCGCCCCTTCGATCAACTGTGCGGAGGTTGGCGACCAGGCGCGATAGTCCGCGTGCACTTGCTCACGCAGCGTACTCAAGTCGTGCCACCTGCCAGCGAGGAAAGGAGGTCAGAGTGCTTTTCGCATCGCGCCCGTGTCAACTTCGAGCCAAGCAGCCTCGAAACGCACGCAGACGCCCTGTTCAGAAACGAAAATGCCAGCGGCGGTCGGCACATATCGCGCCGTGGAAGGTCGCCCGCAGCTGCACCGAGACTTCCAGATCAGCGCCCGTATCAATCATTTCGCCCGTCACGTCGATGCGGGTACTCCAGTCGCGTCGCGCCATCTCGATGCTGCGCGTACTCGTGACGCGTGCGGCGCCGCCCACCCAGACGAGATCGTCGGCGCTCACGCTGTCGACGATCATGCCATTGGCATATCTGACGCGGCCGTGGTCGGCCTGAACAGCAGTGCTGCTGGGGTGGGTAAGCGCACCTTTGCGCAACACTTCGTACGCCGCGGCCGGCGCGCACCGGGCCGCCCCGAAAGACACCGCAACCGCGTCGGCACGCCACACGGGTAGACGCAGCCGGCTGCCCGGCGTGCGCAGGTGGGCCGTGTCATCGTGCCGCGGTGGCCACAGGGTCGGCCAGTAGGAGCTGCCCATCGCGAGGCGCAGTCGATGGCCGGCACGCAGCTCATGGCCCAGGCAATTCAGCGCCAGTCTCACTGAGAGCGCGCCGCCGGCCAGCAACACCGCACCCCAGCTGAGCAGCAACGACGATCCGTCCGGCGCAACTTCGCACAGCCGCGCGACCACCTGCGCGCCGGCTGGTGCGTGCGCGAACTCCAGCACCAGCTCCGGGCGACCGAGCAGTACGAGTGAATCGGTCAATGGCGCGCTGTCGAAACAGACGCATCGCGCATCCTCTTCACGCTGCTCGCGCGCCAGATCGTGCGGACCGAACGGGCACCAGGCGCCGGCCGCGACGCCGTGTGCCACGTCCCACGGCAACCGCATCACGGCGGGTTCGCCGGCAACTTCGCTCAAGCCGTTCATTGCGCCATTCAAATGCAGCTCGCACCATTCGAATTCCTGGTGCGCGAGATCCGTGCCGCGCCAGCGTCCCGGCCACCGCTTCGGTTGCGGTGGTGTATGCATCTGCAACCACACCCGCAAACGCGGTCCGGTGAGCACGCCCCGCTCACGGCCATTGAGCCACTGATCCCACCAGCGCACTGCTTCGCCCAGAAAATCGATCGTCGGACCCGGTGCACCCGCATGCGGCCAGTGATGCGCCCACGGCCCGATGATGCCGCGCGCCGGCGCGTCGAGGTTTTCCAGAACTCGCAGCACTGCATTCGTGTAGCCATCCGCCCAGCCACCCACCATCAATACAGGGACACGGATCGCGCCGTAGTTCTCGCATACCGAACCGCGTCGCCAGTAGGCATCGCGCGTGGGATGTGCGAGCCAGGTGTCGATGAACGGCGGCGTTTCCTCGAGCCGGCGCTGCCAGGTCGCGCGCCATCCCTCGCCAACGGTTTGCGGATCCGGCGGGCGCGCATTGAAAGCGAGCAGCGTCATCGCCCAGCCCAGCATGTCGCGCGCGAGCATGGCGCCACCCATGTAGTGCACGTCATCGGCGAAGCGGTCGTCCGTCGAACACACACTGATCACGGCGCGCAACGCCGGCGGTGAAAGGGCCGCCACCTGCAATGCATTGAAGCCGCCCCAGGAAATGCCGAGCATGCCAACGCTGCCGCTGCACCACGGCTGCGCGGCGAGCCACGCGATGACCTGCACCGCATCAGTCAGTTCCGTGGTGCTGTACTCGTCCTGCAGCACTCCGTCGGAATCACCGCTGCCGCGAATATCGACGCGCACGCAGGCGAACCCGTGGCCCGCAAAAAAGCCATGACGCGCCGCGTCGTCGATCGCCGTGCCGTCGCCCTTACGGTACGGCAGGTATTCGAGAATCGCCGCCACCGGACGCACATCAACGCCTTCGGGCAGCCACAGCCGGGCCGCGAGCCGTGTGCCGTCCGACAGGGGAATGAAGCAGTGCGGCACCACGCGCACGCGCTGCGGAAAGTCGTGAATGATCTCAGCCATATTGAATTGCCGCGCACCTCACCCCGTTATGATACGGAGATTGCCGTAGGCCGTTCACGACGATGATTTCCGATCCGTGGTTCTACGCAACCGCCATCGTTGCGGTGTTGATCGTCGGCATCGGGAAGGGCGGACTGGCGGGCGGCATCGGCATCATCGGGGTCCCGTTGATGTCCCTTACGGTGGGACCCATTCGCGCGGCTGCAATCATGCTGCCCATCCTGATGGTGATGGATGTATTTGCCGTGCGCGCGTGGTGGCGACGCTGGGATCGCGCCAACCTGCTCACCATGTTGCCGGGCGCGCTGCTCGGAACTGCAATGGGCTACGCCACCTACGAGCTGCTTTCCGCCGACGCGATGCGGGTGCTCGTGGGTATCATCGCCCTCGGCTACGCCCTGAACTGGTTCTTCGTGCGCACGCCGCCCGCCGCAAAAGGCGTGTCGTATCGACGCGGGACGTTCTGGAGCACGGTATCGGGCTTCACCAGCTTCGGGGTGCACGCAGGCGGCCCGCCAATTTACGTCTACCTGCTCTCCCAACAGCTCGACAAGAGCGTGATGCAGGCAACGACCGTGGCGTTCTTCTTCGCAGTGAACTGGTTGAAACTGCTGCCTTATGCCTGGCTCGGACAACTCGATGTCGACAATCTTGCGACATCGCTGACACTGGCACCGCTCGCGCCGCTGGGCATCTGGCTGGGCGGTTGGCTGCATGCGCGCATCAACGAGCGCCTGTTCTACAGGATCGTGTATGCGTCGCTGATTGTGATCGGCACCAAATTGATCATCGACGGCGTAACGTGATCACACCCACGGCAGCACCTGCTTCGAATAGGCCACTGCGAAGATATAGCTAACAGAACCGACCGCGCCGACGAATCCAATCAGCCGCAGACCCCGGGTGGTGGCGCGCATGGCGAGCACGCCGAAGCCGATATAGGCGAGCAGGCCAATGATCTTGGCCATCAACCAGCCATGCACCAGCGGCGATATCGCCATCTGCACGGCCAGCGTGATACCGCAGGCAAGCAACAGCGTATCGATGATATGCGGCGCGATGCGCACCCACTTGCGCTGGCGCAGGGGTGAATCGGCCATGGCGAGCAGAGCCCGCGCAACAAACGATGCCAGCGTGATGAACGCGAGCAACACGTGAAGGTGTTTGATCAGCAGCACAGTAGATCCGGCGGGAGGATTGCGCGGCATTGTGCCCGCGGCTTGCGCGTCTGACCACCCGGCAGGCGCGCTATACTGCGCCGCCCCATTCAGCGAGGTTCGTGCGACATGCCCAAGGGTGGTCCCACTTCACACATCTATTTCTCACAGCGTCTGCGCTTGCATTACGTGGCATGGGGCGATCGCGACGCCCCGCCGCTGCTGCTGGTGCATGGTGGACGCGACCATTGCCGCAACTGGGACTGGGTGGCCGAAAATCTGCGCAGCGACTATCACATCATCGCGCCGGATCTGCGCGGCCACGGCGACTCGCAATGGATGATCGGCGGCGGCTACAGCCAGCTGGACTATGTGTACGACATCGCCCAGCTGCTGCATCAGACGAAGATGACACCGACCACGATCATCAGCCATTCCCTGGGCGGTTCGGTATCGCTGACCTATACGGGTCTGTATCCGGAGAATGTCGTGAAGCTCGTGGCCATCGAAGGGATGGGGCCGCCGCCGCAGATGCTCAAGTCGCACATGACACAGCCCACTCATGAGCGCATGCACGAGTGGATCAACGGCCTGCGCAAGACGGCGGGCCGCACCCCCCGACGCTACGACTCACTCGAGGAAGCGTTCCAGCGGATGCAGGAAGAAAATCCTCATCTCTCAGCTGAACAGGCCCGCCATCTCACGGTGCACGGCAGCAACCAGAACGAGGACGGCACCTACAGCTGGAAATTCGACAACTACGTGCGCAGCTTCTTCCCGGTGGGATTGTCGCCAAAGCAGCACGACGAACTGTACGCGCGCATCACCTGTCCTACGCTGCTCGTGCGTGGCACTGAGTCATGGGCATCCGATCCGGTGAGGGACGGCCGCGCCAAGCACTTCAAAGATGTTCGTGTGGCCAACATCGAAAAGGCCGGACATTGGGTGCACCACGACCAGCTCGACGAATTCATCGCCGTCGTGCGCACCTTTCTGGCCGAGTGAACCAACCCCGCAGCAACGCGCTGGCGCGCGTCGCCCTCGTCGCGCAACTGCACGCATCGCCGCAGCGGGGCGTCCTGGCGGTAACCGGCGGCGGCGCCGTGCTGCTGGCCGATCTGCTGACCGTGCCTGGCGCGTCTGCGACAGTGCTGGAAGCGCACGTGCCGTATGCGGCCGAGGCACTGGCGCAGTACATCGGCGCGCCGCCCGACGCCGCCTGCAGCGTGCACACGGCCACGGCCATGGCGATGGCCAGCTGGCAGCGCGCCGCGGCGCTGTCACGCGGCGCGACACAGTGGCTGTTCGGC
>JAQBCT010000427.1:0-18278 GCA_032124855.1 Gammaproteobacteria bacterium | reverse complement strand
GTGGGCGAGACGTTCAACTGGGTGGAAGCGGTGTCCGTTGAACTCACCGCGCGCATGCTGGCAGTGCTGTTCGATTTCCCCTACGAGGACCGCCACAAGCTGATTCACTGGTCGGACCTCACCACAGCCTCGCCGCAGCTGATGGGCGAGGCGGGCGCGACTGTCGACGTGCGCAAATCCGCGCTGCAGGAATGCGCCGACACCTTCGCCAGGCTGTGGGTGGAGCGTGCCAGCGGCCCGCCGCGTCATGATCTGATTTCGATGCTCGCTCGCGGCGAGTCCACCCGCGACATGCTGACGCGTCCCACGGAGTTTCTGGGCAATATCCTGCTGCTGATCGTCGGCGGCAACGACACCACGCGCAATACCATCAGCGGCGGCGTGCAGGCGTTGAATGAATTTCCGCACCAGTACGACAAGCTGCGCGCGCAACCCGCACTGATCCCCAACATGGTTGCCGAGATGGTGCGTTGGCAGACATCGGTAATTCATATGCGGCGCACGGCGCTGTGCGACACCGAACTGGCCGGCAAGAAAATCCGGCAAGGCGAGAAGGTGATCATGTGGTATCTCTCGGGCAACCGCGACGAAACGGTATTCGAAGACGCAGACCATCTGATCATCGATCGCAAGAATGCGCGCCAGCATGTTTCATTCGGCTTCGGCATTCACCGCTGCATGGGCAATCGCCTCGCCGAGATGCAGCTGCGCGTGCTGTGGGAAGAGATCCTGCAGCGCTTCCACACCATCGAAGTGGTCGGCGACGTAGTTCGTCACCCCAACAACTTCATCCGGGGGATTGCGACGCTGCCAGTGAAGATCCGCAAGGCGTAGCTTCACGGCCTCGGGATCGGATTCAAGTGCATCGGTATGTCATACCCGCGCTGCACCGCGCTTCGACCGGCGATGGCGAGATACCAGCGCTTCAGATTCGGGAAGCTGTTCAAGTCCATCCGCTGCCATTCGAATCTGGAAATCCACGGCCACGTAGCAATGTCGGCGATGGAGTAGTCACCCGCGAGATAGGCGTTGTCGCGCAGCCGATTCTCGAGCAGGGCGTAAAGCCGTTTCGTTTCGCTGCTGAATCGTTCCTCGGCGTAGGGCGCTTTACCGGAATTGAAATGGACGAAGTGGTGCGTCTGTCCCAGCGTTGGGCCGATGCTCGCCATCTGCAGCATCAGCCACTGCAATGTCACCCACCGGTCGGTGCCGCCGACCTGACCCGTTTTGTCGGCGAGGTAGAGCAGGATCGCACCCGATTCGATCACTGTGCGCCCTGTCTCCTGATCGACGATGACGGGGATTTTGTGGTTCGGGCTGAGGCGCACAAATTCGGGCGCGAATTGCTCGCCTTCGCTGATGTCTACGCCATGCACCCGATACGCCAGGTTCATCTCTTCCAGGGCGATGGAAATCTTACGGCCGTTGGGTGTCGCCCAGGTGTATAGATCGATCATAGGCGTTGGCTGGCGGGAATTGAGCGGAGATACTGAGCGCGTGACGATGCGACATCAATGGCGCGCCCGGAAGGGAAGACGATGATCTACGACTTCGCAGTGGGGCGTACGAATCCGGAGACATTTCCGCTGGCGGCCTTTCAGGCGGCGGCCCAGCGGGCCATCGCGCGCGACTATGAATTGCTCACGCAATATCCAGGTGATCTGGGGCACGAGGGGTTGCGTCGTTTGATGGCGCAGCGTGAATCGGAACGCGAGGGGGTTGTCGTCGGCCCCGAGCGCATCTCGCTGACCAACGGTTCCATGCAGGCGGTCACCCTGGTCGCCGAAGCGCTGATGACGCACGAGAACGACATTGTCGTGATGGAGGAGTTCTCTTACCCCGGCACCATTTCCACCTATCGCGATCTGGGCATTGAGATGATTGGTGTGCCGATCGACACCGACGGCATGAGTGCCGTTGCTTTGGAGGCGGTTCTCGAGGATCTGCGCAGGCGCGGCACGCCGCCGCGGTTCATCTACACGGAAGCCACCTATCAGAATCCGACGGGCACCGTGATGCCGCGGGCGCGACGCGAAGCGATTGTTGCCGTGGCGCGACGCTTCGACGCGATTCTGGTGGAGGACAATTGCTACGCCGACGTGCACTACAGCGGCGACAAGCCGCCGGCGTTCTACGCCATGGACGACTACGAACAGCAGATCTACCTGTGTTCACTGTCGAAGATCTTCGCGCCCGGCGTACGCCTGGGCTATTTCATGGCGTCGCCTGCGCTGTTCCGTCGCGTCCTCAATCGGCGTCACGACGCCGGCAGCAATACGCTTGCGGCCGCAATCGTTGCCGAATATCTGAGCGATGGGTTGTGGCAGCACTGCGATGTGCAGAACGCCGCGCTCAAGGCCAAGCGCGACCTGCTGCTCGAGCTGCTGGGCGAACATCTGGCGGATCTGTGCTGCTGGTCGGAACCCGCCGGCGGGTTGTTCCTGTGGTTGCGGTTTCCGAATGATGTCGATCGCGACCGGCTGCAGTCGTTGGCAGAGTCGCGCGGATTTCGTTATGCGCGCGGACGCGCATTTCACGTCGGCAACGAGGACGTGCCCTATCTGCGTCTCGCGTTTGGTCATGTCGCGGAGCGCGCGATCCGCGACGGCATTCCTATTCTTGCGCAATGTATCGCCGAGGCGCGAACATCCAATGAACGGGGTCGACCCGAAAGTTTGTATCGAAACTGACAGGAGCGAACGATGCGCGAATACAAGAATCCGATAATGGATAACGCCCGCTGGAGCGGATTCAAGTCGCGGCCCGGCGATATCTTCGTGTGCACGCCATCCAAATGCGGCACCACGTGGATGCAGACCATCGTCGCGAATCTGTTGTGGCCGGACGGTAACTTCCCTGGGCCGATCATCAATGCAGTGTGTCCGTGGATCGAGGCGAAGTTCATACCGGCGGAGGCGATGCACGCCATGCTCGAAGCGCAGACGCACCGCCGCGCGATGAAGAGTCATACGCCGGCCGATGGCATTCCCTGGTTCGACGACGCGAAGTACATCACGGTGGCCCGCGACGGCCGCGACGCCTTCATGTCGTGGTGCAATCACGTCAGCCGCATGAAGATGACGGCGATGATGAACGAGCAGGCTGAGAAGGAGGGCATCGAACCCTTGAAGACGTTCGATGGGAATTACCACAGCTATCTACGCGAGTGGATCGAGCAGAACAATTTCTTCGACGTGGTCGCCAGCTACTGGGCACACCGCGGCCAGGCGAATCTGTTGTTCGTTCACTACAACGACATGAAGAAGGATCTGGCTGGTGAGATGCGGCGCGTGGCGAAGTTCCTCGACATCGAGCTCGACGCCTCACTGTGGCCGGGCATCATCGAGCGCAGCACCTTCGAAGGCATGCGCGCGCTGGATCAGAAATTGGGCAACTTCGAGATGGGCTTCGAAGGTGGCATCAACGGATTTCTGTTCAAGGGCACCAACGGCCGCTGGCGCGATGTGCTCGACGACGATGACCTGGCGGCTTATGCGCAGCACCTGGCGCAGGTGCTGCCGGCCGACGTGGCGCGCTGGATCGAAGATGGCGGCCACGTCTGACGCGTCGAACCGTGTCAGCTGACGCCGCGTTCCTGACCTTCCCAGAACGGCGCGCGCAGCTCGCGCTTGAGTACCTTGCCAGGCCCCGACTTGGGTAGTGCCTCGTGGCGGATGTCGATGGCCTTCGGGACCTTATAGCCGGCGATGTGCAGCCGCACGAACTGAATGATCTCGGCCGGGTCGACGTTGTGATGTTCGGGTCTTGGCACCACCACCGCATGCACCGCTTCGCCCCATTTGGCATCTGGCACGCCGAAGGCGGCGGCTTCGAGCACCGCGGGATGCCGGTACAGCACGTCCTCCACCTCGGTTGAATAGACGTTCTCACCGCCGGTCACGATCATGTCTTTGCTGCGATCCACCAGATATACATAGCCGTCGTCGTCCATGTAGCCGAGATCGCCGCTCCAGTAGGCGCCATCTCGCAGCACGGCGGCCGTCTGTTCCGGCTTGTTCCAGTAACCGCGCATCACGTTGGCGCCGCGCACGACTACTTCGCCCACATCGCGGCGCGCCACTTCCATTCCGTTGGGATCGAGAATGCGCACATCGCAGCCCGGCATGCTTCGACCGCAGGATCTGGCCAAAGGGCTGTCGATGAGTTGTTCTTCGTGGTTGAGAACGGTGCAGAGTGGCGATAGCTCCGTTGCGCCGTACACTTCGACGAGTTCGGCGCCGGGAAAGGCCTGGTGCGTACGGCGAATCACTTCCGTTGCAATGGGTGAGCCGCCGTGGGCGACGAGTCGCACACTGGATGTATCGCGCGGCCGCGCCTGCTGTTCTTCGGCGATCGCCGCCAGCATGGTTGGCACGCCCAGCGTAGCGGTCGCGTGGTGCGATTCGATCAGATCCAGCGCACGCCCCGGTTCGAAGGCCGACAGCGTGATCTGACACGCGCCGTTCCAGATTGCCGCGAGCACGCCGTTGGTGCCGGCGGCATGGAACAGCGGCGCCATGATCAGGATGCGGTCATCAGAGTGGTGCGGAACGGCTGTCATCCAGTGGTACGTATTGGCGATCAGGTTGCGGTGGCTGAGCATCACGCCTTTCGATGCGCCGGTGGTACCACCGGTGTAGAACAGGCCGGCCAGATCATCCTCTGTCACAGACGCATCGAACGGCAGCGGGTCGGCCGCCGCGAGCAGCGCCTCGTAATCATCCGGCAGTCGGATCACCTTTCCGATCAGGTCAGCGAACGGGCCGGGATCGCGGTCTGTCAGCAGCACAGACGCTGACGAATCCGCTAGCGCGTAGCGCAATTCCGCATCCGCGTGCCGTGTGTTGAGCGGCACCACCACGAAGCCGTGCGCAGGGACGCCCACGTACGTCTCGATGTAGCGGTGCGAGTTCTGCGCGAGGATGGCGACGCGATCGCCGCGGTTGATTCCCAGGGCGCGCAAGGCGCCACCGAGGCGGGCGCAGCGGTCCCACAACTGGCCGTATGTGAACTGATCCGCATCGTTGATCAGCGCGATCTTGCCGGGCGCGATCTGCATCGCGCGCCGCAGTGGATCCACAAAGGTGCTCATGGGTCGTCTCCCGCTGTCTGTTCTGTGAATCCCGGCCGGTTCGTCGCGCGGCGAAACTCCTACCATTCGGCGATTCCCGCAGATTTCCGCCGTGACAGGAGGCCCCGATGCGACAATTCGGCCTATTCTTTTCGATGCTGTTAGCGCTGACAGGTTGCCAGAGTGGCAGTGTGAGCGAAAGCCAGTGTCTGGCCGGCGATTGGCAAAGCGTGGGCTATCGCGACGGTGTACACGGTTTGCGCAGCTCGGAACTGCTCGAACACGACAATGCATGCGTCAAACACGGCGTGTATCCCGATCGCGATCAATATCTGATCGGCTGGCAGCAGGGCATTCGTGAGTACTGCGAACCCGACAACGGCTACGCAGTGGGCGAACGCGGCGCGGGCCACAACAACGTCTGTCCCGCCGATCAGCGCGACGCATTTCTCGCGGCATACCATGATGGCCGCCAGCTGTATCTGGCGCGCGTCGATGTCGCCAATCTCGAACAGCGCATTGCGCAGCGCGAGGCCCGCCTGGAACAGGTTAAAGCGGGCATCGTCGGCAGCGCGATGGAGCAGGTCGACCCCTCACTGACACCCCAGATACGCGCGGATCTGCTGTTGACCACACAACGGCTCTCCGAGGAGAAGGGTCGCATCGAGGCGGAGCTGCCGCAGCTGCGCCAGCAGCTGTTCTACAAGACGCAACAGCTGGTGGCGCTGCGGCCTTGATTGCTGTCTGAATCTCCCGCTGGCTGCATGTATTGCGACTAGTTTGAGCGCCGAATCTTCCAGCAGCGGTGGATACGCGGACTACGTTTGAAATCTTCGGCAACGGTGCTGCGGGTGATGTCCTGGCAGTGCAGGTGTGAAAGCGGCGCGGCGTCGAAATTGAAGCGCCGCAGATTGGTGGAGAAGTAGAGCGTGCCGTCATCTGCCAGCACCTCCACGCACGCGCGAATCAGCGCCACGTGGTCGCGCTGAATGTCGAGATCCTGCTCGGTCGACTTCGAATTCGAGAACGACGGCGGATCGAGCAGAATCAGATCGTAGCGATCCCCGCGTCGGACGGCTTGCGCAAGCCACGCGCCGCAGTCGTCGCGAATCAGCTCGTGTGGGGCTAAGTCGACGCGGTTCAGGAGCAGGTTGCGCCGCGCCCACTCGAGATAGGTATTGGATAGATCCACGGATGCCGAGCTGACCGCACCGCCGACGGCGGCGTGCACAGTGGCCGTGGCTGTGTAGGCGAACAGATTGAGAAAGCGTTTGCCGCGGCTTTCCTGCTGGATGCGCGTCCGCAGCGGCCGATGGTCCAGGAACAGCCCCGTATCGAGATAGTCCTGCAAATTCACTTGCAGGATGCAGCCCGCTTCTTGCACGTCGAAAAAGTGGCCGGTATCGGCGTGACGTTCGTATTGTGTCGCGCCGCGCTTGCGCTCGCGCGTCTTCATGATCACGTGGCGTATGTCGACGTCGAACAGCTCGGGCAGCACCACGCGCATCGTGGTGCGGCGCAGCTCGGCACGCTGCTCATCCACCGTTGCGGGCGGTGCGTACTCGGCGACATGCAGCCACGTTTCATCGCCGCGATAGACATCCACCGCGAAGGCGAATTCCGGCAGATCGGCATCGTATACACGGTAGCAACTGATGCCGTTCTGGCGCGCCCAACGCGCCAGATGCTTGTGGTTCTTCTGCAGGCGATTGCGCAATGCATCCACGCCAGGATCCAGCGCACGATGGGTTGGCGGCGCTTGATGGTGATCGCCAAGCAAACGATCGGCGCGCACGTCGAATGTGAGCAGCACGACATCGATGGCGCCGTTCTTGGCGGCGTTCTTCTTTTTCAGGCGCAGGCGCGTGCGAAAACCCAGTTCTTCGTCGGGCGCGAGCAGCGCGGCGCGCCAGCCGATGAAGCGCGCGCGTAAGACCTCGCCTATCTCGGTGAACAGTGCGGGCAGGTCATCGGCTTCAGCCAGACGCTCGCCGTAGGGTGGATTGGTGATCACCAGACCCGTCGGCGCGGGAGGCTGCGCATCGATGAGCGCTTCTTGGGCAACATCGATCTGCCAGGCGAGTTGCGCGCGCGCCACATTGGCGATGGCAGTTGCGACAGCGGCCGGGTCCTTATCGCGCGCCTGAATGGTGCATTTCAGATGCTCGAGTCCTGCCGTGCGGCGGGCGACGGCCTCCGCGTGCAGCCGCTGCCACAGCGCGGCGTCGTGGCCTTGCCAGCCCTCGAAGCCGAATCGTGTTCGCAGCAGGTTCGGTGCGATATCGGCCGCCATCAGCGCGGCTTCGATGGGCAACGTGGCAGAACCGCACATGGGATCGAGCAACGCGCCGCCGGCGGCTGCGATCTGCGGCCAGCCGGCGCGCATGAGCAATGCGGCGGCGAGATTCTCCTTGAGTGGCGCCGGCCCGGCTGCCTCGCGGTAACCACGCCGGTGCAGGCTGTCGCCTGAGAGATCGATGGCGAGTGATGCAATGTCGCGTTGCACGTGGACATTGATGCGCAGATCGGGCGTCTGTACATCCACGCTCGGCCGCTGACCGTCCGCGTCGCGCAGCTGATCGACGATGGCATCCTTGACGCGCTGCGCGCCGAACAACGTATGCGTGAGGCGCGAACGCGTGGTGGTGAAATCCACCGCGATCGATGCGCGGGGTTCGAGGTGCGCGGCCCAGGACGTTTGCATCACGCCGCGATACAACGCATCGCCATCGGCCGCTTCGAAGGTATCCAGGGTCAGCAGGATCCGGTTGGCGATGCGGCTCCACAGGCAGGCGCGATACGCGCATTCCAGCGAGCCGGTGAAGCCAACACCTGCGACGCTGCGTGCGCTGATGGTGCCACCGAAAGCACGTAGCTCTTCTTCCAGCAGATCGCTGAAGCCCAGCGGGCAGGTCGCGAAGAAGTCCATTGGCGCCCTCATGAATCACTTCTGCGGCAGACGGGTCTCAGCGCGCTTGCGTTTCCTGCAGGGCGGCGAGCAGCAAATGCAGTGCGCTCAGGGAAAACTGCCACATATTGTCCACACGCACTGCGCTCCCCGTTTCCAGCGTGGTGGCCCGCTCGACCCGTCCCACCACAGCGATGCAACTGTGCCCCGCTGCATCGCCGTACGGATTGCCGGTGGGACCGGTCGCACCGGTTTCGGCGATTCCCCACGTGCTGCCCATGCGGTTACGAATGGTACGCGCGGCAAGCAGCGCGTACGGTTCCGTGGAGGCGCGGATACCGGCGAACTGTTCCTTGGGGATCTGAAGCAAGGCGCGCTGCGCCGCCGCTGTGTAGACAACGCCGCCACCCAGCATGTACGCGGACGCGCCCGGCACCGCGATCAGCGCCGCAGTGATCAGCCCGCCCGTGGAGGATTCGGCTACGGCCACTGTTTCGCCGCGCGCTTTGAGTTGCGCGGCGATCTGTTCGGCGATGGGAAGCAGCGTCTGCACGGTGCGATCTAACGAGCCGGAGTGGGTGCGTGAAAGGCGCCCAGGTGTTGCGCCGCCCACGCTTCGAGCGGTGCCAGGTCAGTGTAATTCGTATATTGCAGCATGAAGCGCTGGCAGCCCGCTTCGACATAGGCGTGAAGCTTGTCGATACCCTCGTTGCCCTCAGCCCAGCTGAAGGGTGCCATGAGCGAACGCTTGACGATGCGCGGGTCGCGGCCGGCTTTCTCCAGCAACGCATCCAGTTGTTGATTGCGATCCCGATAGCCCGCGACATCGAGGAAGACCCCGTTCCATTCATCGGCGTACTTCGCTGCGAGCGGCAACGTCCGCTTGGGACCGTTGCCGCCGATCAGGATTGGTGTCTTGCGCGCTGGTCGGGGCAGCAGCACGGCATCGTGCACGCTGATGAATTTGCCGGCGTAGTTGACGGGCTTGGCATCGCCCAACAGGCGCGTGGTGATTTCAAGCGCATCAGTGAGCTTACCGAAACGGGTTGTGAAATCGTCGAAGGGGATGCCGTAGTTCTTGTGCTCGCGCCCCTGCCACCCGGCGCCGAGTCCGAGGATGAGGCGCCCGCCGGAGAGTTCATCGACGGCGGCCGCTTGTCGGATGGTCATCGTGGGATGGCGGAACGTCACGGGTGCGACCAGCGAACCGAACTCGATGCGCCGGGTATGGGTGGCCGCAAAGGTCAGCGATGTAAAAAGTTCCAGCGAGTCGAGATCGGGCGGAGCGGGGTTCGTGAAGTGATCCGAGCGGAACACACACTGGTAGCCGCAGCGCTCCGCTAGATCGAGCACGGCGCGCCAATGGCTCCAATTGAGTCCCATTTGGCCTTCTACCATCAGGCCGACTTGTGCGCTCATCACGTATCCTCAGTCGATGGCGGCCAGCACGCGGATTTCGACCTTGTATTGCGGCGCTGCAAGTTTGGCTTCGACGCAAGCCCGTGGTGGCGTGTTGCCTTTGGGCACCCAGCCGTCCCAGGCGCTGTTCATGGCCGCGAAATCCTTGATATCGGCCAGCCAGATGGTCACGTTCAGCAGCCGGGTCTTGTCGGTGCCGCCTTCGGCCAGATACTGGTCGATCCGCGCAAGGATCTGACGGGTTTGGCCGGCCGCATCGGCCGTTGGATCGTCGGCGACGATGCCAGCGCTGTAGAGCGTGTTGCCGTGAATGGCAACCTGGGAAAGTCGGGGGCCGGGGTGGAGGCGTTTGATGGTCATGCGTTGGGGGCCCCTTTGCTGCGGTCGATCAATGGTGCGGGTCACGAGCGGCTGGCCGGGATGAGTATACAAACTTCGCAACGGTGAATGGAGTCGAATTCTGATGAAACCTCGTGAACTCGTAAGTCGCCTTCGGTTCCCAGTGCTTTCCGCGCATCGATCGGGTGGCTATGATGCAGTCGCGCGCGTGAATGATATCGTCACATCGAGTGTTTCCGGGGAGGGAATCATGTCAGGTAGAGCCACCTTGTTGGGGCGAACCAGCCGTTTCTGTTTGAGTCTCTTGGCGGTTGGGGTAGTGACACCACTGCCGGTGTTTGCTGCCGAGCAGCCGGTCATCGAAGAGATCGTGGTCATCGGATCGCGCATCGCGAAGCCCGACTACGCGTACTCCAATCCTGTGCTGTCGGTCGATGCGCAGGCGATTCAGCAGTCGGGCACCACCGAAATCGTCAGTTACCTCAAACAGCTGCCGGCGTTGATCGGATCGCTTGATGCCAACGATGCCGCCGGATCGAATGCATTCATCGGCGGGACAGGCTTGAGCCTGCTCAACCTGCGCAATCTGGGCGTGGAGCGAACCCTGGTGCTGGTGGATGGTCGGCGCCACGTCGCCGCACTGCCGGGCACCAGTGCCGTCGACGTCGACACTATCCCTATCGACCTGATCGAGCGAACGGAGATTCTCACGGGTGGCGCATCCGCGATCTACGGTGCCGATGGCGTCAGCGGTGTGGTCAACTTCGTCATGAAGGACGACTTCGAAGGCTACAGCCTGCGCACGCAGGGCGGCCAGTCGAGCGAGGGCGATTCCGACTCCGTGCTGCTGGCATTCACGGCCGGAAAGAACTTCAACGACGGCGCCAGCAACGTATCGTTTTCGGTCGAGTACTCCCACAACGATCGTCTGAAGGGGAGTGATCGCGACTACGCCACGGGCAGCGACAGCTACTCATTCGTACGCAACCCGTTTGATCCAGCCGATGATCCGGCTATTGCCGATCGCATTCCTATGCAGAACATCCGTTTCTTCGACAGCTCACGCGCGAGCGCGGTCGATGTCGATTTCGACTTTGTGCCCGACTACAACGGCGACGACTCGCTGTGGGATCCGGGTCTGTTCGTGGAGCCGTTTTTTCAGCAGGGCGGCAGCGGCAGTCGCGTCGACCAGTACGTCGGCGATCTCGCGCCGCGTGAAGAGCGCTGGACCGTCAACCTGTTTGGCCACCACGAATTCTCTTCGCATGTGAACTTCTTCAGCGAGCTGAAGTATTCGCACAACGAGTCGACGTCATATAGCCAACCGACTTTCGACTTCTTCCTGTTCGTTGAACCCGACTACGCTTTCCTGCCGCCCAACATTGCCGCCGCTTACGCGGATGCGGCGTTGAACGTTGGATCGCCTGCGTTGCTCGCCAGTCGCGACAACTTCGATCTTGGGGTTCGCGCCGAGGACATCGAGAGGGAGACACTCCGCAGTGTGATCGGCATCGACGGTGACCTGATGGACAACCTCAGCTACGAAGTGTCGTACGTCTATGGAAAGTCTCAGATTGACAATGACGCGGTGAATAATCGTCTGACTGATCGCTACGCAGCCGCCCTGGATGCGGTGATCGATCCAGCGACGGGCACGGCTGTGTGCAGGTCGAACCTCGACGCCACGGCCGAGCCGGCGAACCTGCAATGGCAAGGCTGGAATACCTTCACGCCCGGCGCGGGGAGCGCCTGGGCCGGTACCTTCACGCCGGGTGCGGCGAGCGGTTGCGTGCCCATCAACATCATGGGCGACGGTGCGGTGTCGGCGGCGGCACGCAACTGGATCATGGCGACAACGACGGATCACTCGGAGCTGGAGCAGCATGTGGTGCAGGCGTTCATCACCGGCAACTCCGCGAGCTGGTTCAACCTGCCCGCGGGGCCGCTCGGCTTCGCGGCGGGTGTTGAGTACCGCAAGGAGGACAGCAGCAACGAACCCGCAGATCTCGATCGAGGTGGCTTCACGTTCAACAACATCATCGAACCCACCAAGGGTCACTACGATGTGAAGGAAGCGTTTGTGGAGATCGATATCCCGCTGGTAAGTGATGTCCCGGGCATTGAGGACCTCGCCTTCGACGCGGCGTACCGGTTCTCCGACTATTCCACCATTGGCAATGCCGACAGCTGGAAGATCGGACTGGTGTGGCGGCCGATCGGCGATATCACCTTTCGCGGCACTTCGGCGCAAGCCACCCGCTCGCCGAATATCGGCGAACTGTTTGATCCAGGCGGTCAGACGTTCGAATTCATATCCGACCCCTGCGACATCAATTTGGTGGGCAACGGGTCAAGTGATCGCGCCGCGAACTGCGCGTCCCTGCTCACGGGTCTGGGCGTCGACCCGACTACATTCATAGACCCCAACTCGGCCGGCGTCGGCGGTCTGTTACGCGGCAACGAAAACCTGGAAGAAGAGACGGCTGATACGTACACGCTCGGCGTGATTTTGAATCCCAGGTTCATTGAGAATCTGACGATTTCTGTTGACTGGTACGACATCAAGCTGAGCAATGCGATCAACACCGCGGAGCCGCAGACCGCAACGGATCTGTGCGTGGATTTACCGACGCTGAACAATCAGTTCTGTTCCCTCATTGAGCGGGAGCCGGGCACCGGCGCAATCGTTGATTTCACGGTCCAGCCCGTCAATGTCGCTGAGTTCAGGACGAAGGGTTATGACTTCACCGTGGAGTATCTGCTCGATCCAGCGAACATTGGCGGGCCGAAGAATATCGGCACGTTTGATCTTCGCCTGATTGGCAACAAGCTCACCGAGCTGACCTTCATCGAGTTGCCGGGTTCCGATCCCAATGAGGATCTAGGCGAAGAGGATGCGCCGGAGTGGCAGATGATGTTCAACCTGATCTGGCAGCTGGAGCCGTTCCTGGTGAACTACGGCATCAGCTACTTCGACGAAACGCAGCGGTATACCAAACAGCTGCGCGGTAACCAGCCCGATATCGCTGACGGTAGATATCTCGATTACGAGGATCGTTTCGTCCAGGACATCTATACGCAATACACGTGGAAACACGGTATGTCGTTCTTCTTCGGGGTCAACAATTTCACCGATGAAAAGCCTGATATCGGCCAGGTCTATTACCCCGTCAGCGCCGTGGGACGCTTCTACTTCTTCGGGTTGAATATGAGTCTGGACGGCTTCTAGCGCGCGGTTCGGACAAAAAAAGGGGCGCGTCCAAGACGCGCCCCCGCTTGATGGCTTCCAATGAAGCCCGAAGAGGTTAAGCGGCGTGGTAGCCCAGAATCGCCTTGGTCTCGAGGAATTCTTCGAGACCCCACACGCTGAACTCACGGCCGTTGCCCGATTGCTTGTAGCCGCCGAACGGTGAACCGGGATCCACACCGGCACCGTTGACGTGGATGTTGCCGGCGCGGATCTGGCGCGCGACATTGCGGGCCCGCTCGATATTCGACGACTGCACGTATCCGGACAGACCATACGGCGTGTCGTTGGCGATGCGGATGGCGTCCGCGTCGTCTTCGTAGCCGATGATCGACAGCACGGGTCCGAAGATTTCCTCGCGCGCAATTGTCATGTCGTTGGTGACATGGGAGAACACGGTAGGCCGCACGAAGTAGCCGTTGTTCATGCCATCGGGCAGACCTTCGCCGCCGCATTCGAGCTTCGCGCCTTCTTCGATGCCCTTCTTGATCAGGCCCTGGATCTTGTCCCACTGCGCTTTCGATACCACCGGACCGGCGGCCGTATCGGGCTTGGTCGGATCGCCGACCTTCACGGCCATGGCGGCGGCCTTGGCGATTGCCGCGGCTTCATCCATGCGCGCATTCGGCACCAGCATACGGGTGGGGGCATTGCATGATTGGCCGCTGTTGAGCGTGCAACCACCCATCCCCTGCACGACCACTTTCGGGAAATCGGCGTCGTCCAGCACGATGTTGGCCGATTTGCCGCCCAGTTCCTGCGTCACGCGCTTCACAGTTGGCGCTGCATTCTGGGCCACCGAGATGCCGGCCCGGGTGGAACCGGTGAAGGACACCATATCCACGTCCGGGTGCTTTGACAGCGCCACGCCTACACCGGGGCCGTCGCCATTGACGAGGTTGAACACGCCCGGCGGTACGCCTGCTTCGTCCATCACCTCAGCGAACAGGATCGCGTTCAGGGGCGCAATCTCGGTGGGCTTGAGTACCATCGTGCATCCGGCAGCGATGGCGGGGCCGACTTTCGCGGCGATCTGATTCAGCGGCCAGTTCCATGGTGTGATCAACGCGCAAACGCCAATCGCCTCGTGCACGATGCGGCTTCGGCCAACATCTTTTTCCCACTCAAACGACTTCAATGCATTGAGCGTGTACATCAGATGGCCGAGCCCAGCCGGCGCCTGAGCGGCGTTGGCCAGCGAGAGCGGCGCACCCATTTCCTTCGACACCGTTGCGCCGATTTCAGGAATCTTTTTCTGGTAGGCCGCGATGATCTTTTCCAGCAGTGCGGCACGCTCGGCCACAGTCGTCTTGGAGAATGTCTGGAAGGCACGCTTGGCCGCGGCTACGGCGCGGTTGACGTCTTCGTCGTCACCCAAGGCGATCGTTGCGATCACTTCCTCGTTGGCGGGATTCAGCACCTCGAGGGTTTTCTTGCTGTGGGGCGCTACCCACTTCCCATCGATATAAAACTTCTGCTCGTTCTTCATGGTCTCTCCAATCGTGTCGAAAAATTGATGTGAATCGTCCGGGGGGAGCGATGCTACCCCAGGACGGGTGGAGGGCGAAACGCGCCGTGTTCGGCCCGCGTGCAGCGGGTTGGGCTCAGGGGCGCCAGGAGTCGTTGTAGTTCTCGGCCCCGACGGCGCGTACGTCGGTCAGCCAGTCGCCGTGATAGGGCCAGGCCGAGGGGTCGTCGGGCGTTGGGCCTTGCCAGAAGCGCCTGAAGGGACCATCGCCCACGGTTTCCAGCGACCAGGCCTGGCGCCGGAATGTCCAGCTGTCGGGTACGAGGCGATGCGCTTCCCGGAAATGTTTCACCGCCGCGTCGTGATGACCGTCGATCTCCAGCGCGCTCGCCAGCTGAAAATGGGCATGGCCCAGTGCCACATCCGCATTGCGGGGCCGCGAGCGCTCCACCACCTCGTGCGGCTGCAGCGAAAATTCACTGGCGGCACCGTTGGCCACCCAGTCTTTCAAGGCCGCGTGGTACTCGGCCGCATCGCTCCTGATCTTGGCGGCCTCGGTCATCATTTCGACGAATCGCTGCGGCATTTCGCCGGGCAGATTCACGCCCGGGGGCGGACCGGCGCGCGGCGGCGCAGGCGCCGTCTCCGCTGGCCGCACGATGACGCCGTTTTCGTCGATCCACACGCTCATCGGAATATTGGTGATGCCGAACAGATCGGCCAGTACATGATGCGCATCGATGAGCGACGGATGCGCCGGGCGCGCCGCTTCAATGAATGTACGACAGCCTTCGCCGCCCAGCGTATCGAGCCCCACGGTCACCAGCTCGAAGCCCTTCGGGTGCAGTTCGTCTCGAAGCGCCTGCCACACGGGCAGGTCTGCGGAACAGCCTCAGTAAGGGGCCCAGGCGTAGATCAACACCTTCTGCCCGCGCAGGCTCGATAAGCGAAATTCCTGGCCGTTGAGATCGGGCAGGCACAGCTCGGGTGCCTCGGCGCTGGTCAACGCATGACCGCCGGTTGAAGCCGGACCCAGCGCCCACAATTTGCGACGGCTCGCTTTCACCAGCGGCATACCCAGGTCGTTGGCGACCTCGGTGACGTCGACGGCCTCGCCCGGCTGCGTAGACAGTGGAATGCACACCGAACCCCGGCAGGCGCCTTCGCGCTTGAGGCTCCATCCGGTGCCGGCTTCAAATTCGCCGCGTGGAATCTGCAGAGAACGTAGCAGCATGGCCGAGCTTCCTTCAGAGGGCGGGTGCGAAGTCTAACCCATCGTCGAATAGCGGCGAAAAGCGGCACCGTCCGCTGCGCTCCACAGGATGCTGGCATCCACCTTGCCGATGTCGCGCAAGCCGCAGAATGCCATGGTCAAGTCCAGCTCACGGGCGATGATCTGAAGAGACTTCGCGACACCGGCTTCGCCCAGCGCGCCCAGACCGTACAGAAAGGCGCGGCCAATCAGCGTGCCGCGCGCCCCCAGCGCCAGCGCCTTGATGACGTCCTGCCCGCTGCGGATACCGCCGTCGAACCACACCTCGATGTCGCGTCCCACGGCATCGACGATGCCGGGCAATGCCTCGATGGTCGACGGGGCGCCGTCGAGCTGGCGGCCACCGTGGTTGGAGACGATCAGCGCATCGGCACCGGTGTCTGCCGCGCGTCGCGCGTCGCGCGCGTCCAGCACACCCTTCAATATCAGCTTGCCGCCCCAGCGACGCTTGATCCACTCCACGTCATTCCAGTCGAGCGTGGGATCGAACTGCTGGGCGGTCCAGTCGGACAACGAGGCCATGCTGCCCATGCCGTCTACATGCCCCACGATGTTGCCGAAGTTGCGCCGCGTCGCACCCAGCATGCCCAGACACCAGCGCGGCTTGGTGAGCATGTTGGCGATGCTCGCCGGCGTGAGTTTCGGTGGCGCGGAGAGTCCGTTCTTCAGATCTTTGTGGCGCTGGCCGAGGATCTGCAGATCCAACGTCAACATCAGCGCGGAACAGTTGGCTGCCTTGGCACGGTCGATCAGGCGTTCGATGAAGCCGCGATCGCGCATCACATACAGCTGAAACCAGAACGGTTTGGTCGTGCGTGCCGCGACCTCCTCGATCGAATTGATGCTCATGGTGGACAGCGTGAACGGTACACCGAAGGCTTCCGCTGCACGCGCCGCGAGAATCTCACCGTCTGCGCGCTGCATGCCTGTCAGACCCGTGGGCGCCAGCGCTACCGGCATCGTGACTTCCTGGCCGATCATCGTGGCGCGCAGCGAGCGGTCAGCCATATCCACCATGACGCGCTGGCGCAGCTTCAACTTCGCGAAGTCGGCCTGGTTGGCGCGGTAGGTTGTCTCGGTCCATGAACCGGAGTCCGCGTAGTCGTAGAACATGCGCGGCACGCGCCGGCGATGCAGGCGGCGCAGGTCCTCGATTTCGGTGATCACGGCCATGGGACGATTCCGCAGGATGGGAGGACAAGCATCGCCAACTATCCGCAGGGGTGCCAGCCTCAGCCAAATTTCGTACCACCGATTCCGCTATGTGATACTGCTCACAACCCCTCCCAACCGTGGTAATGAGCGATGCAATTGCGCACCACAAAGATCCTTGCCGAGTCGGACGACGGCATCGGCTGGCTGACTTTCAACAACCCGGCGCGGCGCAATGCCGTGTCGTTGGAAATGTGGCAGGGCATTGGCGATGCCCTGGAAGCGTTCCAGAGCGATGCGCAGGTGCGAGTGGTGGTGATGCGGGGCGCGGGCGGCAAGGCCTTCGCAGCCGGTGCCGATATCTCCGAATTCGATCAGCAGCGTGCCAATGCCGAACAGCGCAGGCAGTACGGCGAGATTTCGGCGCGCGGCGCGCGCGCACTGGCGCAACTGGAGAAGCCCTTGTTAGCGATGATCCAGGGCTTCTGCATCGGCGGCGGACTCGCCATCGCGCTCAACGCCGATGTGCGCTTTGCCACCGCCGGTTCGACCTTCGGTATTCCAGCCGCGAAACTCGGTCTCGGCTACGAATATGCCGGCACAGCGGCGTTGGCGCGCCTGGTCGGTCCGTCGTCGGCGCGCGACATTCTATTCAGTGCTCGGTTTCTTGCGGCGGATGAAGCATTGCGCATCGGCTTGATCAACTTCATCGTGCCGGAAGAACATCTCGAGACCCAGGTGCGCGAGTACGCAGCGACAATCGCGCGCAATGCGCCATTGACCATCCGGGCGGCAAAAGCCTCGATCAATGCCTTTGAGCGCTACTCGCGCGGCCAGGAGGCGGCCGAACTGGCGGCGCTGGTCGATGCGTGCTTCGACAGCGAAGACTACAAAGAAGGGCGGCGCGCATTTGCGGAGAAACGCCAGCCGAACTTCGGCGGCCGCTGAGTCGGTGGAAACAACTACCCGTACGTGCACCAACTGCGGCGCAGCGCGTGAGGGTCGGTTCTGCAGCGTCTGCGGTCAGAACGACCGCAGCTACACGCGTGAGATGGGCGCGCTAGTCGGTGAACTCGCGGACGAACTGTTCCAATGGGATTCGCGCCTGCTGATCACGTTGCGCGCGCTGTTGCTGCAACCCGGGTTGCTGACGCGAGAGTTCTGCAGTGGTCGGCGCGCGCGCTACGTATCTCCCATGCGGCTATATCTCATCATCAGCATTGTGTTCTTTGCTGTGTTGTCGCTCACCAGTCGATTCGACGGCGCGACACAGCTGGACGCACACAACACGCGCGAACAGCTCGAAGGCGACCCGGAGTTTGCGAATTTCTTCGATCAGCTGACGGTGGCACAAAGGCGGCGTCTGAGCGCCATCCTGCAGGAGAAGGGCGACGCAACATT
>JAQBCT010000426.1:0-6035 GCA_032124855.1 Gammaproteobacteria bacterium | reverse complement strand
GATACGTCGGTCACCACCGGCGCGCCGCGGTGACTGCAGGTGTTGTAGAACGCATTGATGGCACCACTGTCAGCGTGAACGATGATCACCGGCTGACCGGCGTTTTCCCACAAACGGTAACAACCGGGCTCGGGCACTTCGTCGAGGTGCGCGGCCAACAGCCACGTCTTGCGCCAGATGTGTTGTTTCTCCAGCGCATAGAAGCGCGGATCCGTATAGCGGCCGCCGGGCAGATCGGGCAAAGACGGAAACGACTCCGGGGGCGCGGTACGAGCCGCCTCGTATTCCATCAAAGCGCGTAACGTATCGATCTCGTTCTGATTCATGAATGCTCCAGTCGCATCAGCCACTCGTATTGCGCGGGATGTCTCGAAAAGGTCCTTTGTCGAAGCGCGGCTCCTTCGGCATATCGAGCACGCGCTCGGCGATGATGTTGCGTTGAATCTCGTCGGTGCCGCCGGCAATTGATACCGCAGGCACCGACAGCAGAATTTCCGCAATGATGCCAGCTTCCGGACCGTCTTCACCCGCGAGCAATGCATCGGCGCCCGCAAGCATGGTGTGGACGCGTGCGGCTAATCGCGCGACGTGACTCGCCGCGAGTTTGCCGAGCGAACCCTCAGGTCCCTGCGGCTTGCCCAGCTGCTGGGCCGCGCGCGCACGCCGCGCCGTCCACTCTGCGGCGCTGGAGAGAATCAGCAGGCGCGCAAGTTCCTGGCGCACCGCGGGATCCTCGATGCGTCCCGTTTCAAAGGCGCGCGGCACCGCCAGATCCACGCGGCCTGCGCGCTGGGGATACCACGTGTACGGCTCCATGACGGTGGCGATCTCTGCCCGCTCTTCATCAAAGATGCGCCCCGTGCGTTCCACTCCAACGCCGATGTCGGCATAGCCGGAGCGCAGGCCATCGGCGCGACGCCGCTCGTGCGCGAGCGTGGTCATCGCCACTGCCCAGCCGTTAGCGATCTTGCCGATCAGATGTTCCTGCTTCACCACCGCGTCCGAGAAAAACACCTGATTGAAGGACGCGTGCCCGTTCATCTGCTTGAGGGGTTGCACGGTCACGCCGCTCTGGTGCATGTCGATGACGAAGTAGGTGAGGCCCTCGTGCTTGGGCGCATCCCAATCGGTGCGCGCCAGCAGCAGGCCCCAGTCGGCATGATGAGCGCTGGTGGTCCATAGCTTCTGGCCGTTCACGATCCACTGTTTGCCGTCGAAGTCTGCCCGGGTGGTGGCACCGGCGAGATCCGACCCGCTGCCCGGTTCGCTGAACAGCTGACACCAGCTGTCTTCGCCCGTGAGGATGCGGCGCAGGAACTGCTGCTTGTGCGCATCGCTGCCGTGCTCCAGCAGCGTCGCTGCCGCCAGCAGCCGGATGCCGGCGCGCGCAACACCCACCACACCAAGCTTGGCGAACTCCTGCTCCACCGCGCGAACCAACGACGCCGGAAAGTCGCGGCCGTACCATCCAGCTGGCCATTCCGGCATCCCCCAGCCGCTATCCACGAGCTTGGTGCGCCATTCCACGAGCCCAGCATTCGGATCCCAGTTGGCGCGCAGCCACGCATTCACTTCGGCACGAATTGCTGCTTCGTTCATGCCACTTGCTCCGCACGTTTCGTCTGCGGATCGGGCCTCGGCAGCAGCGCGATCATACGTTCGCGATGCCAGGTTGCATCACCAAGCAGCACTTCGGCGCTCTTGGCGCGTTTGAACCACAGATGCGTATCGTTATCGAAGGTAAAGCCGATGCCGCCGTGCAGCTGGATGGCTTCGATGGCGGTGTGCAGGTACGCATCACTCGCGCACGCCTTGGCAAGACTCGCCAGATAACCCACTTGTGCATCGCCCGCATCGGCTGCTTCAGCGGCGTAGTACGCCGCAGATTTCGCCAGCTCAACCTGCAGCAGCATCTCGGCACAGCGATGCTTGATGGCTTGAAACGATGCAATCGAGCGACCGAACTGCACGCGCAGCTTGGTGTAGGCAAGCGTGTCCTCCAACAGACGAGCGGCACCACCCACCATTTCGTTTGCCAGCGCAATACAGCCACGTTCGAGCGTGCGCACGAGCGCGGGGCCTGCAGCATCCGCAGTGCCCAGCAGCTCGGCCTGCGCATTGCGCAATTCGATTGCTGCGAGTCTTCGCGTTGGATCGATCACCTGCAGCGCGCGGCGCACCACGCCGCTCCCATCTCCCCGCACCAGAAACAGCGACAGGCCGTCGATGCCCAGCGAACCCGGTGCGCGCGCAACCACCAGCAACGTATCGGCGCTGCAGCCGTCGAGCACGTAGCGCTTGCTCCCCGTGAGGGTGTAAGCAGCGCCGTGTCGCGTAGCCTCAGTCGCAATGGCCTGCAGCGCAAAGCCGCCGTCATGCTCCGCGAAGGCGAGTGTGGCAATGGTCTGGCCAGCCGCAAGCGACGGCAGCAGACGTTGCTTCTGCTCGTCCGTGGCGATGCGCGCAATGGCGTCGCTGGCAAGCACCGCTGATGCGAGGAACGGCGCGCACAACAGCGCGCGGCCCATCTCCTCCATGGCAATGCCCGCCTCCACCATGCCGAATCCGGCGCCGCCGTAGTGTTCATCGAGGGTGAGGCCGGTCAGCCCCAGCTCCTGTGCGAGCCGCCGCCACACCGCGGGGTCGTAGCCTGTCTCGGTTGCCATCGTGCGTCGCACCACGGGGAGGGGCGATACGTCGCTCAGAAAGCGCCGCAGCATGTCGCGAAACTGGGTTTGCTCATCGGTGAAGTGGAATCGCATGGGTGTGTTCATGGGTTCAGCGTCAGTTCCCGTACGGTTGATACTACCTCGCGGCTCACGCAAACGCCGGCAACAGCCGCTGCGCGCACATTCCCATGTAGTCCACCGCGCTGTTTGCAGGCAGCACCGGGTGCGGCAGCACGATCGACACCGGCAGGTCCAGCGCCAGTACGGCTTTGAGTTGCCCGATGATATCGCTCCAGTTGCCGTGCAATGCGAATCCATCCGCCACGTCATCGCCCAGAAAATCGACCAGCCGACCTGCCCTTACAGGGTCGCGATGGTGGTGAAAGTCAGGCCACGCCTGCCGCTTCAATTCGTGCACGTCGGCTCCGCTCCAGGCAAAGCCGGGTGCGTCAAAGAGAAACGGTGAGTATTCGTAGTACCCCGCTGCCAACGCTTTAGCAATGGTGCGGGCCTGTTCACGATCCTCGCAGTACGCCGTGTGAAAGATCAGGCCCAGCTCGATCTCGGCCGGATCACGCCCCGCGGCACGCGCCCCGTCGCACACGGCGTCCCAGGACGCCCGCAGATTCGCCGGATGCGTGCCCGCACGAATGAAAACGCCATCGGCGATCGCACCCGCCATGCGCAGCGTCCTCGGCCCCTGCGCTGCAAGCCACACCGGCACGTCCACGGCGTGCCGCAGTCGTGCTGGCTGTGCAGCACCGACTTCAATTGCTTCGCCGGCGAGCAACGACTTGATGGATCGGGTGGCCGCTTCCAGCGATCTGACTGTGGCCGGCGCCAGACCATTCAGCCGCACCGCCGTATCACCCGCGCCCAGACCGAGATGCACCCGCCCCGGCGCGAGGCGCGCCACAGTCGCGATGGAACTGGCGATGACGGTGGGATGGCGCATTACCGGCGTATCCAACAACGTGCCCAGCTGCAGTGTGCGCGTGGCACGCGCAGCAAGCGCCAGGCTGATATAGGGATCCTGTACCAACAGCGGACTGCAGGGGATGACGCCCATATGCCAGCCGAGGGATTCAGCGCGCACCGCACTTTCGGCGAATGCCGCCGGACCTGATAGATCGAGTCGATTCAACGCAAATTTCACGGCGCGGAGACCAGAGACTCCGCCACCAGCATGGAGACGACAATCACCATATAGAACAGCGGAAAGATCCACCGGCAGCGCCGATCGATGAGATCACCGAGGGCCGCGCGGCCCCGCTTGTCGAGTTCGCCCACCACCAGGTTGATGACGACGGTCGCACACATGGTGAGAAAACTGATGCTCAAAAAGCCGTGCATCAGCGTGATGTAGGAGATGTGCGGCAACTGATCGCTGGTGACCAGCTGGTAGGTGACGGCGGTCAGAATGCCGATGAACGAAACGCTGAGCCGGTCGCCCAGCGACGATCGATCCATCCAGAACACGCAGAATGACAGCAGCACCACGAGGATCAGCGGCAGCACCACCAGACGCCGCGCAAACCAGGAGTCGCGCTGCGCATCGACGCTGACCACAAATGCTGATGCGACACCCGGTCCTTGCGCATAGGACTCGGGGCGAGTCTCTACCACCGTGGTGATTCCACGTACTTGCCATTGCGGTACGCGAATGCTGCTCGCGGACGATCCGCCCGCCACTGGATCGACCCTGAAGGCGATCTCGTCGGCACCGAATCCAAGCACCTCGAAGACAGCATCCAGGCGTTGGCGGTCGAACGGGAACCAGGTCATATCGAATTGAGCCCGGGCCTGGGCATTGACGCTTTGGGTGAGTGTCGAGGCCCCGTCCGGTTGCACGCGCAGAACCACTGCGTCGGTTGCATACAGGCCCGCTTCGTTGATCAGAAACACCTGCGGATACCAGCCCGGTGACAGTTCGTTGAACTGAAACGCACCCTGGAAAACTTTCTCATTCACCCCGTCCGCGACGGGGTCGAATGCCTGGCGCGGGTCCCGCCACTGCATCGTGAGCACACCCACGAACTCGAACGTTTCCGCCGTGTCGTTGATGCCATTGATGTCGTGCAGGGTGAAACCGATGTCGACTACGAGCGGTGTTTGCGGCGGCCCCAGCAGGAACGATGGACTGGCTGCACTGGCGCCCGACGGATACGCGCTGCAGACAAGCAGCAGCAACGCGATGCCCCGCAATTGGGCGCACGCGCGCCGCGTCAGCTGTAGAACCACGACTCGAACCGCTGTATTTGACCGCGCTGGGCAACACTGCGCGTGGTGGCCGGGAACCACGCCAATTCGCGCCCGGCACCGTCTCGCGCTTGCGCCGAACGTGTTCTGGCGCCGCGTAAACCCGCTTGCTGCGCGCGCACCCCCACTCGCTGGCAGCGCGCATGGGGCACCAGCGCGCCATTCGCATCCACGGGATAGCTCGCCGGCAACCCGGCGGCGTGCACGCCCGCACGCGTATGGACATCGGCTACCCGCTGGCGGCGCGGCAGCGTGGCGCCCACAAGGATCGGCCCTGTGTCGTCACGCAAGTCCTCGGGTTCGTAGGGCCACGCCACAATGAAGGCGCGCAGATTCAGTCGCGCCGTGACCTGATCTTCATTGAGATACAGCGTCGGAAAGCTCTCCGGCGGATTCCACCGACCGCCGCGGCGTTGTGCGAACTGTGGGTCGAGCGGATTCCTCCACGCGGGATCGGCAATGCGCCACCACTCAAATCCGTCCGCAAGCCACTCAGCGTGCAACGCCACCATCAGCGCTGCACATCGCCGAACGCAAACATGTCGCGGCAGGCCGTCAACACCCGGGCGGTGTCATTGTTCGCCAGCAGATCGAGCAACGACACACCGCCGAGCGCGGCGATCGGGCGGCGCACCACCGCCGCGATCCGATCACGCTTGAGGTAGTGAACCAGCAGGTCGGTGGCAGCCGCAAGATTGGCAATCGCCGCCGCGCGTTCCGCTGGCATACCCTGTGACAACCATTTGCCAACCGCCTGACGACTGACGCCAAAGAGCCGTGCGCTGTCGGCCTGGCTCAAACCCCACACGTCCTGGACGCGTGCCAATGCATGGCCGCCGCGCCTGCGATCGAGATGTTCCGCAAAAGAATCGAGCCAGGCGCGCTCATCCTTGTGCTCGCTGAACAATTCTTCGGCGACGCGTTTGGGATCGAGGCGAGCGCTGTTTGCCGGCATTATGCGACTCCTGTCGTACGCAACCGTATGTCAACCGCTACTATGTGTCAACCTGGTTGCCGACACACAGCCGTTCAGCCACCCACCGCCTTGCGTGCCCGCGCGATGCCGCCGCGATAAATGCCTTCAACCGCCTTGGAGGCATCAGCCTC
>JAQBCT010000425.1:0-5912 GCA_032124855.1 Gammaproteobacteria bacterium | reverse complement strand
CGATGATCGCGGAGAGTTTGTCCTCCTCCACCAGGATCGGCTCGGTATTGATGCCGGTGTGAAATTTGATTTCATCCAGCGCCTGCAGATTCGTCGGGTCGGAGACGGCCACGAACAGTCGCACGCCACGGCGAATCAGCGGCAACGCGTTGTGCTGACGGATCAGCTTTTCTTTGACCAGGTCCTTGGGGATGGCCTCGAGGTCGAACGCGGCGAGATCGATAATGGGCACGCCGAATTCCTCGGAGGCCGAGGTAGCGATGGAGCGAGGATTGGCGAGTTCGTGACGAATCAGATAACTGACGAAAGCCATGCCGGCTTTGCGTGCGTCATCGCTGGCGGTCTGGGCAGTATCCGAGTCCAGGATACCGTCTTCAACCAGCCGTCGAGCAAGCCCCGAGAGCGGTACCGTTTGTGTAGCCATTGACGAAATGCAGTCCTTGTCGGTTGGCTAGTTCCTGCCCGGTAACAGTAGTCGCGCGTGAGGCGGCAAGTCTAATCGTGCGTCACTGGCGTGTCGATAAAGGGGTCACAAAGCACAACTCTTACCGCGGTTCGACCAAAAGCGCGCAGGGTGTGACCGCATTGGTCAGCATGTGACACCGTCAGTTACTCACTCACGGTGGAGCTGTGACGCCGTTGCGGTGTCCTCGCACGCCGGTAGACTCATCTAACCTATTGAAACAGCAAATGAAAACGATCGAAACGGTGCGTCAGAAACAGGCACGGCCACGCTTGGCATGCCGCTTGCACTTTGTATCGCAGGCTGACGATGAACCCGATTTATCGAACGTCGTTCGCCGTATCGTTCTGATCATGATTTAGACGCTTAGGAAGTATGGAGCAAACCAAGATGAAACAAGTAATGCAAAAGGGTTTTACCCTGATCGAATTGATGATTGTGGTTGCCATCATCGGCATTCTCGCCGCTGTAGCGCTGCCCGCTTATCAGGACTACATCAAGAATGCGAACATGGCAAAGGTCTCGACGCACTATGACGAAGCTACGCGATTCGTTGAAAACGATCTGCGCCGCGTTCAAGCCGGCATCGCGATGGGTACGCTGACGACCGCCAATGCCGACCTCGAGGTTGCTGGTGCAGCCCTGCTGGTGAAGCTCAATGGTGGAGTTGCTCTTGCTGCGGGTAATGCGCTGGCACCGGGCGGTGGTGATGCGTATGCGGCCGCCGCGGACAACACGCTGGGTACCGTAGGTTTCGTACAAGCCGGCACGATTGCGGCTGGTACCTACAACGTGGTGATCGATCGTCCCGCGTATCTTGACCTGGTAGCCGCTCAAACAACCGTGAACTGGTCGCAGATCTAGGTCTGATGACCGTCTCAGTTTGAGACAACGAGGGCCCCGTGAGGGGCCCTTTTCTTTTCCATCAGGATAAACTTGGGAGGGCGCAATGGAGCGGCAGAACATCATGCAGTCGAAGATCCACGGTTATACGCTGGTAGAGATCATGATCGTGGTGGCGATTATGGCCATCATCGCCGCGGTCGCCTTGCCGATGTACTCCGGCTACATCCAGACCTCGCGGGAGGGTGTACTGATCAACAACATCGCCACCGTGGAAGTATTCGAAGAGGATATCCGCCTGCGCACTGGCGCTTATCAGGCAGGTGTTTTTAATGGCGGTGCTGATGCCGACCTGTTGGTATTGGGCTGGGCGCCCCAGGAAGACGACGGCACCGTGTATTCGATCGTGCTCGCAGGCGCGAGCTACGATGTGACGGCGACAGATACGTCGGGTACGGTCGTCTGCCGGCGCCTGCCAGAGAAGATCGAGTGCCCTTGATTGAGTGCGGCAGCTGCTACCGCCTAGCTTCTACCACCTGGTCAAACCGGTTATTCTTCGCGTCCGCGCCGGAATAGCTCAGTTGGTAGAGCAACTGATTCGTAATCAGTAGGTCGGTGGTTCGAGTCCACTTTCCGGCACCATGCTCGATTCAGCGCTTCGCAGGCATATCCAGGTACCCGACAAATTCGCCATTCGCGGCATTGAAGCCGAGGTAGGCGATGCTGTACTGCCCCCCGTAGCGATAGAAGACGTAGTCGGATAGCACACCACCGTACGCATCCAGCCATGACTGCGTGGCGCGCGCGTCGCGGTCGCGACTCACGATCTCGTCCAGCGGGCGGGCCTCGCTCCGCTCGACCTGCTGGGGATCAAACGGTACATAGAGATCCGACACCGTCGCCAGCATGCGATGGTTGCCCAGCATGCGTTGGCGCAGATCCGACTGTGCGGTGAGGTCGACGGGTACGTTGACGCTCACCCACTTCGGATGGTTGCCCGGCATTGAATCCAGATCCGGCACAGGCGCACCCACTTCGTCGAAAGACTTTGCATTCACGCTGAAGAAGCCGCCGTCGACGTACACGATCGCAAGCGGCCGTTCGCTGTGCACGATCCACAGCCCGGCCGCGAGGCAGCTGACCTGCACGATGCCGATCACCGACAGATCGAAACGCAGGCCAGGCTTACCCGCGCGGTAGACGATGAACGTCAGCAGCGGTCCGAGTACGAGATCCACACCGAGCAGAATCCGCAATCCTTGCCAGCCGCCATCGGTCTGGAAGAGGAAGTCGGGATACCAGCGCTCCATCACCAGGTAGACGATCCCGGCGAACGCCAGGAGACTGATGCCGAGATGAATCAGAGCGGCTTGCAGGCGACTCATGGCGCGCTACGTCGCAAGCGCGTCGAATCGCATCGATAGATCGAGCGGCCGAACGGCTTTCGTGATTTCCCCGATCGACACGAAATCGACGCCTGTGGCGGCGATCGCGCCGATGGTGGCGAGGGTTATTCCGCCGGAGACTTCCAGCTTCGCCTGATTCTGGTTGATCGCCACGGCCTGGAGCATATCCGACAACGAAAACTCATCGAGCATGATGATATCGGCGCCGGCCACGAGCGCCATGCGAAATTCTTCGATGCTCTCGACTTCCACTTCGACGGTCACGCCCGGCGCAACGCGCCGTGCCGCGGCCACCGCCGCCGCGATCGATCCCGCGGCTGCGATGTGGTTTTCCTTGATCAGAAAGGCGTCGTAAAGACCCAGCCGATGATTGGCGCACCCGCCACACCGCACCGCGTATTTCTGTGCAAGGCGCAGTCCGGGCAGGGTTTTGCGCGTGTCGAGGATGCGTAGCTTGGTCTCCGCCACGCGATCCGCGTAGCAGCGTGCCAGCGTCGCGGTGCCGCTGAGCAATTGCAAAAAATTCAGTACAGTGCGCTCCGCCGTCAACAGGGCGCGGGCGGGACCGTCGAGTTCGAGCAGCAATTGTCCGGGATGCACGCGTGCGCCATCGGTGATGTGCCACGTGCACACGATGCCCGCATCGACCTGGCGGCAGACCTCATCTGCCCACGCGCGACCACAGAAAACACCGGCTTCGCGCGTGATCACCGCCGCGTGAACGCTTGCATTCGCATCGATTAATTCTGCGGTGATGTCACCGCTGCCGACATCCTCGGCCAGTGCGGCGCGCACGTTCTGCACAATCGCTTGCGGCAACTGGTTGTCGAGATCCATGTCGAATCGCCTCGTACGCATTGGTGATAGGATGCCAGAAGACGTCGAGGAGAGGTGTGTGTGCGTATCGACGCCGATCACTGGCTGGAAAGTGCGATCCGGTGTCCGTCGCCAAACTGCGATCAACGCCGTGACCCTGACGACATCACGCTGCTGGTTATTCACAACATCAGTTTGCCGCCGGGGCAGTTTGGCGGATCCCAGGTGCGGCAACTCTTCACAAACTGCCTGGATTGCACCGCGCATCCGGCTTTCGCCGATCTCGAAGGTGTGGCGGTGTCGGCGCATCTTTTCGTCGACCGGCTCGGAACGGTCACCCAATTTGTGGCGTTCGATCAGCGCGCATGGCATGCCGGCGCATCGAGCTTCCGCGGCGTGGCACAGTGCAACGACTATTCTATCGGCATCGAGTTGGAAGGCACCGATTGCGTGCCGTACGCCGACGCTCAATACGCCGCGCTTTGTGATCTCATCGTGACGCTGTTACGACGCTATGATCGCTTGTCGCTCGACGCCATCGCCGGGCACCAGGAGATTGCGCCGCAGCGGAAATCAGATCCAGGTGCTGCGTTCGACTGGCCACGCCTGTACCACGAATGCTATCGCCGCTTGGGGGGACGCTAGGTGATGCGCATTGGCGTTGATCTTGGCGGCACGAAGATTGAAGCGGTGCTGCTTGCGAGGGACGGATCCGTGGTTGTGCGGCAACGCATTGCGACACCGCGCCACAACTACAACGCAACCCTCCACGCGATTGCCCACCTCGTGGCTGCGCTCGATGCGCAGGCGACGGAGCGCGCTATGGTGGGTATCGGTACGCCGGGCGCGGTCGAGCGGGGCAGCGGCCTGATGAAGAACTGCAATTCAACCTGGCTGAATGGTCGAGCGTTGCTGCGAGATCTGACAGCGCTACTGGGTGAACGGGTGCGCATCGCCAACGACGCCGACTGTCTGGCGTTGTCGGAAGCGATTGATGGTGCGGGTGCTGGCGCTCGGGTGGTATTCGGAGCAATTCTCGGAACGGGCGTTGGTGGTGGCATCGTGGTGGATGGTCGTTTGCTTTCCGGGCCGAATCGAATCGCCGGCGAGTGGGGTCATACGCCGTTGCCGTATCTCGAACCGCAACTCCCCGATCGCGCATGTTATTGCGGACGCGCGAATTGTGCCGAGACGTTTCTGTCGGGTCCCGGCCTCGCCGAAACGTATGCGGTGTTGTCGGGCAAACGCGCAACTGCGCAAACCATCGCCGCGGATTATGATGCGCATGCGCTGCGCGCAATGCAGATCTTTACAATGCAGCTCTCGCGGTCTCTAGCACAGGTCATCAATGTGCTGGATCCGGATGTCATTGTGCTTGGCGGCGGTGTATCGGATATCGCTGCAATTTATCAATCCGTGCCTGCGCTTTGGGCGCCCTATGTGTTTTCGAATGACGTTGCGACGCCCCTGCTGCGGGCGAGGCACGGTGCGACGAGCGGTGTGCGCGGTGCGGCGTGGCTGTGGGGCGACGACTATAATTGTGGCACGACTTAGCGAATAGACACTATGGCATTCCCACGCGATGTGACCGATATCGATCCCGAGGAGACGAAGGAATGGCTGGATGCGCTCGAATATCTGCTAGATAACCAGGGTACGGCACGCGCCAATTTTCTGCTTGAGCGATTGTCCGCGCGCATGACACAGATGGGCGTGCGACTGCCCTATACCATCACCACCCCGTATCGAAATACGATCCCGGCGAACAAAGAAGCGTTCATGCCAGGCGATCTATTCATGGAGCGCCGCATTCGTTCGTTGATCCGTTGGAATGCGCTGGCCATGGTGATGCGCGCGAATGAGTCCGGCGATGATCTGGGCGGACACATCGCGACATTTTCGTCCGCGGCCACACTCTACGATGTCGGGTTCAACTACTTCTTTCGCGGTCCGACGGATGAGCACCCGGGCGACCTTGTGTACTTCCAGGGCCACTCCGCACCGGGTATCTATGCGCGCTCCTTCCTCGAGGGCCGTCTGAACGAAACCGATCTCGATCGCTTTCGTCGCGAAGTCGATGGCGGTGGACTGTCATCGTACCCACACCCTTGGCTGATGCCCGATTACTGGCAGTTCCCAACGGTTTCGATGGGTCTGGGGCCGATTCAGGCAATCTACCAGGCGCACATCATGAAATACCTGGACAGTCGCGGTCTGGTACCGATGGGCGACCGCAAGGTGTGGGCGTTCCTCGGCGACGGCGAGTGCGACGAACCGGAGTCGTTGGGCGTTCTCGGACTCGCGGCGCGAGAGGGGCTGGATAACCTGATCTTCGTCGTGAACTGCAATCTGCAACGCCTCGATGGGCCCGTGCGCGGCACCGG
>JAQBCT010000424.1:0-11620 GCA_032124855.1 Gammaproteobacteria bacterium | reverse complement strand
CAGCAGCACGCCGGCTGCATTGCGGCAATCCACCTGATAGGAATCATCGCTTGCGGCCGTGAGCTCGATCGACAATTGATCGCCGTGGTAGGCGGGCTTCAACAAACGCAGTGATACCCGGCTGTGGCCCAGCCAATCGGTGCCCAGCGCTTGTGTGAGCGGATAGGTCATATGACCGAATACGGCCACGCCGGGCACCAGCGCACCGGTGAAGCCATATTGGCGCGCGACATCGTCGCTGTGGATGCGGTTCTCGTGTGTATCCGAGTGATTGATGGCAATGGCTTGGTAGGCGGACATCGATGCGTTCCTCAGCGTGGGCGTTCGTGATCCTAACAGGGCGGTCAGTGGACCTGGTACGCGCGCGCCGGCAGCCACGTCACCAGATCCGGCCAGGCGTAGACGATGCCGAGGCCGATCAGCTGCAGCGCGATGAAAGGCACCACACCCTGATAGATCACACCGGTATCGATTGACGGCGGCGCCACGCCCTTCAGGTAGAAGATCGCAAACCCCACCGGCGGCGTCAGGAAACTCGTCTGCAGGCTTACGGCAAATAAGATGGTGAACCACACCGGGTCGAAGCCAAGGCCAATCACCACGGGCGAGACCAGCGGCAGGATAATCAGCGTCAGTTCGATCCAATCCAAAAAAAAGCCGAGCACGAACGTGGCGAGCAGGATGCACAGCAGAATGCCGTTTGCTCCGAAGGGCAGTCCCAGCAGCACGCCCTTGATGAGATCGTCGCCACCCAGACCGCGCAGCACCAGCGAGAACGCTGTAGCGCCCAGCAGGATCGCGAAAATGAAGGCGGTCGTCTTGGTGGTCTCGCGCAACACGTCACGTAGCACGGCGCCGCTCAGCTTTCGATTCAGTGCGGCAAGCAGCAGCGCACCGAAGGCACCCACACCGGCAGCTTCGGTGGGAGTGGCCAAGCCGAAGAAGATGCTGCCCAGCACGGCGAGGATGAGGCTGGCCGGGGCGACGATGGCGCGCAGCAGGCCGAGTACGACCATTAGATCGATATCGCCGCCGGCGTGTGCTGCTGGGGCCGCGGCGGGGCGCAACCAACCCACCATCACGAGAAAGGCAATATACAAACCGCCCAGCAATAGGCCGGGAAATAGCGCCCCCAGGAACAAATCGCCCACCGACATGGCCATGCGATCGGCCATCAACACCAGCATGATGGAGGGTGGAATCAGAATGCCGAGCGTGCCCACTGCGCAGATCGTGCCAGCGGCCAGGCGCGGGTCGTACCCTTCCCGCAGCATTACCGGTAAGCCCAGCAGAGCCAACAGAACCACTGAGGCGCCGATGATGCCCGTGGTGGCGGCGAGGAGTAGTCCGATCAATGTGACAGCGATGGCCAGACCGCCGCGCACCCGGCCGAACAGGCGGGAGAAGTTGGTCATCAAATCGGCTGCGATGCCGGAACGGTCGAGCAACAGGCCCATGAAGATGAACATGGGCAGCGCCACCATCACCCAGTTTTCCATGACGTTGTAGATGCGCTCCACCGACAACGATGCATATGCCCAATCCACGCCGATGCGCGCACCAAAATCGGCATCCGCGATGATGGCCAGTGCCGAAAAGGCAACTGCGAGGCCGCCCAGCACCCAGGCAACTGGAAAGCCGGTAAATACCAGCACCATGAACGAAGCGAACATTGCAATCGCAAGCAGTTCGTTAACCGGCATCGCGATCAGCGCTATGGCGAGGAAACAGCAATGCCCATACGCGCAGCAGACGTGCAACGACAGCGGCACCCAGCAGAAGGAAGCCCAGCGGCAGCACCGCTTTGATCAACCAGCGCAGCGGCAACCCGCCGGGTGATACCGAGACTTCGTCGACCTGAAAACTACGCGCGACGAACGGTATGCCGAAGATCACGATCAACGCGATGAACGGCAGCAGGAGCAGTACGCTGCCGTAAAGTTCGATCCATGCGCGCAGGCGCGGCGAAAACCGCTCGGACAGTGCATCCACGCGGATGTGTTCGTCCGCGACATAGCAATAGGCCAGGCCCAACAGCATGCCGATGCTGTACAGGTGCCATTGCAGTTCTTCGAATTCGATGCGCCCCTCATCGAAGGCATAGCGCGCCACCACGTTGCAGACGATCACCGCCAGCAGCACCAGCCACACCCAGGCGATGGCGTCGCCGATGCGTCGGATGAAACCGTCGATGGCTCGCGAGGCGGCAGTGGTGGGCAGCTGCATCAGAAATCGCGCGGCAGATAAGCCAGGCGTTTCCAGCGCGCATACTCGGCGCGAAACGCACGCTGCGAGGCCAGAATGCGTGCGAAATCCTCATCGTGCTGCGCCTGGTCATCCAGGACGCGTTGTGTCACCGCATCGAGTTCGCGAAGCAATGGCAGGGGCAACTGCCGTGCGCTGACGCCCTTGGCCGGAAACCCTTCGATCACCGCACCTTGCAACGCTTCGCCGCGTGCCAGGTTGCGCGCGACACCCGCCGTACACGCGGTGTCGAGCAACGCCTGGTCGGCGGGCGTCAGTGTCTGCCAGATGGCGAGATTCACCACCAGATGAAACGCGGTGAAGGGCTGATGCCACCCCGGGTAGTAATTGATGCTGGCGACGCGGTCGAAGCCGAGCGCCTGATCTACCACCGGCAGCGAATACTCGGTGGCGTCGATCGCGCCTTTCTCCAACGCCTGAAATATTTCGCCGCCGGGCAGCATCGTCACAGACGCGCCGAGCTGCTCGAGCACCTGCCCGCCAAGGCCGGCGAAGCGGATTTTCAGTCCGGCGATATCATCGAGCGAGTTGATGGGCTTGCGGAACCAGCCGGCCGTCTCAGGGCCAATCAGACCGCACAGCAGCGGATGCACGCCCTGCGAGTCGTACAGCGTTTCAGTCAGCTGCCGGCCGCCAGCTTCGTACCACCACGCCATGTACTCCCAGGGCTCCATGCCGAATGGCACCGCGGCGATGAGCGCCGAGGCAGGAATCTTGCCCTGATCGTAGCCGAGCCACGTATAGCCGGCCGGAACCTTGGCGTCTTTGACCGCATCGACGATGGAAAACGCTGGCACGATCTCGCCTGGCTCGTAGGGTTTGAGTTCGAAGCTGCCGCCACTGGAGGCGGCCACGGCGTCGCGTACGTAGAGGATGTTGTCGCCCAGGGCCTTGAGATTGGTGCCGAACGCCACCGGTACGCGCCAGTGCAGTCGCACCGTGCGGGCCGCCTCGTCAGACAGTCTGGCGTCGACCGGATTGGCCGGGCGCAATGCCAGACTGCCGATCAGCCCCGCAACGAAAGCGAACACCACGGCAACGAGTGCTGCGCGATTGCTGATGGCGGCACGCGCCATGACTACCCCAATGCTTCACGAGGCGGCGATTGTGGAAAGCGTTCCTGAGAGATGCAAGGGATCGCATCGCGGCATTGTCATGCTGGGGGTCTTTGGTTAGCCTAGCGCGCTTTTGTGCAGTGCAGCGCAAGCTCGATCGCCCATCCGAAGGCGAATCGCGCCGCACCGAGAACACGCATTCCGCGACACACGGGGGAACACCAGATGCGAATTGGGGTGCCTAAGGAATCTTGGCCGGGCGAGTTGCGCGCAGCACTCGTACCCGCCGGTGTGAAGAAATTGGTTGGCCTGGGCTGCAGCGTGGCGGTTGAGTCCGGTGCTGGCCTCGGGGCACGCATTCCGGATGCGGAATACACCGCGGCGGGCGCTGAAGTGGTCGCGAATGCGGGCGCTGCGGTCGCCAACGCCGACGTCGTGGTGCGCGTGCGCAAACCGGACAACGACGCGGTGGGTGCGTTGAAGCAGAACGCGGTGCATGTCAGCTTTCTCGATCCGTTCAATGAAAAGGCGCTGGTGGCGAGCCTGGCGTCGGCTGGAATCACGGCCATCTCGATGGAGATGATTCCCCGCAGCACGCGTGCCCAGAAGATGGATGCACTGTCGTCGCAGGCAAACCTCGCCGGCTACGTCACGGTCATCCTCGCCGCGCATCACAGCGCAAAGATATTCCCGATGATGATGACCCCGGCGGGCACCATCTCCCCCACCCGGGTGTTCGTTATTGGCGCAGGGGTCGCAGGACTGCAGGCCATTGCCACGGCGAAACGGCTCGGCGCGCGCGTTGAGGCATTCGACACCCGTCCGGTGGTAGCCGAGCAGGTGCAATCGCTGGGCGCGAAGTTCGTGCAGATCGATCTGGGTGACACTGGCCAGACCGATCAGGGTTATGCCCGCGAACTGACGCCCGCGCAGCTCGACATGCAGCGCGAGGGCATGAAGAAAGTCATCGCCCAGGCCGATGTGGTGATCACCACCGCTCAGCTCTTCGGTCGGCCGGCCCCGCGCATCGTCACGCGCGATATGGTGGAGGGCATGCGCCCCGGCAGCATCGTGGTGGATATGGCGGTGGAAACGGGCGGCAATGTCGAGGGTTCGGTGCTGAACGAAATTGCCGACATCAATGGCGTATCTGTAGTCGGGCTCGGCAACCTGCCGTCCCAGGTCAGCCGCAACGCCAGCGATATGTACTCGAACAACATCGTGAATCTGCTCACCGAGTTCTGGGATGAGGAGAACAAGACCCTGAATCTCGACCCGGCTGACGATATCGTCAAGGCGTGCGTGATCACGCGCGGCGGCGAAATCGTCAACGAAACGATCAAGAAGCTGTAGCGGAGGCATTCATGGAAGCCGTCTATCTCTCATTCATTCTGATGCTGGCGATTTTTCTCGGGTTCGAGCTCATCGCCAAAGTGCCAGCCACGCTGCACACGCCTTTGATGTCGGGGGCCAATGCCATTTCAGGAATCACCCTCGTGGGTGCGCTGGTCGCCGCCGGCATGGAGCTGAGTCAATTTGCGTCCTGGTTGGGTGCTTTTGCCGTAGCGCTCGCCACGATCAACGTCGTAGGCGGCTACATGGTGACCGATCGGATGCTCGCGATGTTTCGGAAGAAAGACAGTGGGAGCAAGTCATGAGCGACACTGTCATCAACCTGGCGTACATCGTCGCCTCCGTGCTGTTCATCTTCGGCTTGAAGATGTTGAGCTCGCCGGCTACCGCGCGCAGGGGCAATGCGTATTCCGCCGTTGGCATGCTCGTTGCCGTGGTTGCAACGCTGTTGTCGCATCAGATCCTCGAGTTTCAATACATCGTCATCGCGGCGATCGTCGGCGCGGTGATCGGCGCATTTGCAGCGCGGATGGTTGCCATGACGGCGATGCCGGAGATGGTGGCGCTATTCAACGGCTCCGGTGGTGCGGCGAGTCTGCTGGTGGGCTGGGCGGCGATTTACCAAACCGGCGATACCACCTTCACGCTGATCACGATCTACCTGTCGATTCTGATCGGCGGTGTCACTACGTCCGGCAGTGTGGTCGCCTATGCCAAGCTCGCCGAGTTGATGCCGTCGCGCGCCATTGTATTCGGCGCCCAGCGCATCGTGAATGCCGCGATCCTCGGCACGCTGCTGGTAGCGGGTGTGTTGTTCTGCTTGGATCCGTCCACCACGTCGTGGCCGTTCATCGCGATCGTGGCGTTGTCGCTCGTGCTGGGTGTTATGGCGGTCATTCCCATTGGCGGGGCCGACATGCCGGTGGTGATTTCGCTGCTGAACTCGTACTCGGGTCTGGCCGCGTGCGCCGCGGGATTTGCCATCAACAACAACGTGCTGATCGTGGCCGGTGCGCTGGTGGGAGCCGCGGGCCTCATCCTCACCAACACGATGTGCAAGGCGATGAACAGATCGCTGGCGAATGTGTTGTTCTCGGGTTTTGGTGCGGTGAAGACCGCCACCAAGGTGGAAGGTGAAGTGAAGCCGATTACCGCCGAAGACGCGTATCTGATCCTGGAATCGGCATCGTCCGTGACGTTCGTGCCGGGTTACGGCATGGCAGTTGCACAGGCACAGCATGTGGTGCGCGAGCTCGGCGAATTGCTGGAAGCCAACGGCGCCGATGTGACGTATGCCATTCACCCGGTGGCCGGCCGCATGCCCGGGCATATGAACGTGCTGCTGGCCGAGGCCAACGTCTCCTATGACAAGCTGGTTGAGATGGACGACATCAATCCGCGCATCGACAACATCGACGTGGCGGTTGTGATCGGCGCCAACGACGTGGTCAATCCGGCCGCGCGTGAGGATGAGAACAGTCCCATCTACGGCATGCCGATCATCAACGTGGATAAAGCGCGCACGGTATTCGTGCTCAAGCGCTCGATGGCCTCTGGCTTTTCCGGTGTCGACAACCCGCTGTTCTTCGGCGAGAACACCCGCATGCTGTTTGGCGATGCCAAAGCATCCATCGCAGCGCTCGTTGCTCAGTTCAAAGGCTGAGTCTGCCGGTCAATCGACGTTGATTCCGATCAGTGTGAGGGCCTTCTTCAGCGCCCTCATGCCACCTGCGGCGTTGCCAGTTGCGCACAGCCCGCGGCCGTGGCGGCGTTCTTTCTGAGCCTCGGCCAGCTTCGCTGCAGACACGGCGGCCTTGTCGGCTTCGTCGAATTGTTTGGTCAGGCTGGTACACGTTGGTGGCGGCGCAGGCGCGGCGCTAGCCGCAAGCGCTGCGCAGCTGGCGCTGATGCACAACAAGAGCACGAGGTGTCTCATCGCGTTGTCGCCTCAACTGATACCCATGCGCTCGAGATGCTCTTCGGGCGCTTCCACATGCTGCAGCGCGACGCGCAGTAACTCAATGAGTTCCTTCTCGTCGCGCCCGCCCAGTCGATTCTCCTCTTCGCCCGGATCGTCGTCGATGCGATAGCAATGGTTTTGTCCCGCCGTCATACCAAGTGACCAGTACGGCAACGTCGCGCCCGCTTGAAACGGTTGGCGTATCACGGGCACATCGCTGCCCGGCATGAAATCCAGAACCGCATTGCGATCCGGCCGCGGCAGTTTCAGATCCGGCAGTGCTGCAATGGGCATGGTCGACCAGCGGTTCGACCACATCGACAACGGTAGATTGCTTGCGTTGGCAGGCGCGCGTGCGTATTTGCGCTTGCCGTCCATCACGTGCACCCAGCGGCCGTAGACACCCGCCAGCGCCCAATCGCGGATCCGCCCGGCAGTACCTGTGACCAACGGGACCATCGAGTGGCCATGCGTTCGGTGCGGACTGGTCACGCCGAAGATATCGGCGATGGTTGCGTGAATATCGACGTTGGTCGTCAGCGCGGCGCAGCGCCGATGCGATTGTCCGGGCCACGCAATCATCAGCGGTGTGTGGCCCAGGGGCTCGTAGTGCGGTACGCCGGGTTTGCCGAAGATGTCTTTCTCGCCCAGGTAGTGGCCGTGATCGGTGCACAGCACGATGGCTGTGTTGTCCCATAGTGAATTGGCGTCCACCACATCCAGCAGACGGCCGAACCAGTGGTCGATCATGGAGAGCTTGGCGCCATAGTTGGCGCGCACGTGGCGCGCCTGTCGCTCGCTGATGACGCCGCGTGCGACAGCATCCACCGCGTACGGTGGCCAGATGATGAGCTCGTCCTTCCAGTCGGGGTCGTAGCGATTGGCCCAGGGTGCGGGTGTGTCGAAGGGCTCGTGCGGGTCGAATTCATCGATGAACAGCATGAAGCGTTCATGGCTGATGGCGTTGTCGGCGAGCCACTTTGCCGCGGTGGACATGGTGCGGGGTCCCGGGAAATCCATTTCGTCCTTGAACCAGGTGCGACTCAGATCGTAAGGATGCCCGCGGCCTTTCGCTGCCGGCAGCGCGGGCGCGCCCACCCAGGATGGATCAGCGCGGGTTTTCCACGGATCGCCCTCATGGCCACGCAGATACTCCCAAGCCTGAAAATCGGTGTGGTAATTCTCGCCACCGGTTTCGAAGAGGTGCGGATGGTCAGTGACCAGCATCGTTGCGACGCCGGCGCGACGCAGCGGGTGGGTGATCGGTTCTTCCCACAATTCGATGGATCCCCATGGCTTCCACAGGAAATCGAGCGCACCGCACAGGATGTCGTGACGTGCCGGCATGCACGGCAGCGAGCCGACGAAATGGCTTTCGAATTGTACGGCGCGTGCAGCAAATCGATCGATATTGGGCGTGTCGAATTCCGTGCCACCGTAGGCGCCGATGAGATGTCGATTGAGGCTGTCCAGCAATACGACGATGACGTTGTCGGGACGCTTTGCCATGTAGATTCACCTGTGGGATATGTGACCGTGACACTTTGACTTGCCGCAACGATTCGAGGAATAGTGCCGCTTCCAGGGAGCAGCCTATGTCATATACCGTTGCGCGTCAGATCTATGGCGTGTCGTATCGCGAGACCGCCGCGTTCAAGGATACCTACGGCGGCGAGCCGGGCCATGTATTCATCGAGTGCCTGCGCATCGCGCCGGAGAATGTCGCGAGCGAGACGGTGCTGGTTTTCAGCCACCCCATTGGCGGGGGCGCATTCCTGCCGGCCATCACTGAACTGGCGCGCGCCGGTCATCACGTCGTGTTCGTGAACACACGTTACCGGGGTAACGACACCGCGCTGATCATGGAGAAGTGCCTGCTCGATTTGGGTGCGGGCATCAAAGACGCCAAGCGGCGTTTCGGATATCGCCATGTGGTGCTGGGCGGCTGGTCGGGCGGCGGATCGCTGGCGCTGTTTTACCAGGAACAGGCAGAGCATCCCACGGTCACTGCGACGCCGGCTGGTGATGCGGTCGACTTGAAGGGTGCTGAGCTCGTGGCCGGTGATGCCATCATGTTGATGGCGGCACATGTCAGTCGTGCGGTGACCCTCACCGAGTGGCTGGACGCTTCCATTGTCGATGAACTCGACCTGCGCCAGCGCGATCCCTCTCTGAACCTCTACGATCCGGCAAACCCGCACCAGCCGCCCTATACGCAGGATTACCTGGCGCGCTATCGCGCCGCCCAGCTCGCGCGCAACCGCCGCATTACGCAATGGGTGAGGCAGGAGCTTGCGGCGCGCACCCAAGCCGATGGGCCGGGGGCAGAACGGGGCTTCGTGGTGCACGGCACGATGGCGGATCCGCGCTGGCTGGACCCATCGGTGGATGCCAATGACCGCGAACCTGGCACCTGCTACCTGGGGGATCCGCGCGTGGTCAATATGGGCCCGGTGGGACTGGCGCGCTTCTGCACGCTGCGCAGCTGGCTGTCGCAGTGGAGCTTTGATGAGTCGCGCGCGAACGGTCTGAAGAATGCGGCGAATGTCTCGTGTCCGGTGCTCGTCATTGGCAACAGCGCCGACAACGCGTGTACGCCCAGCCACACGCATCGCCTGTTCGACGCCATTGCGCATTCGGACAAGGAGTTGAAAGAAATCCAGGGCGCGACGCACTACTACTCGGGACAGCCGGCGCAGTGCAAGCAAGCCATCGCAGTGTGTGGGGAATGGCTCGGTCGCAAAGGTTTTTTTCATGCAGCCAGCTGATCTCGTGGCGGCGCTGCGGGAACTGGCCCCGTCCATCGCCGCCACAGCAAACGAGACGGAGCGCGCGCGTCGGCTGCTGCCGGCCAATCTTGATGCAATCAAAGCGACGGGTGCGTTCCGGTTTTTTGTACCCAAACGCTTTGGCGGCCTCGAATGGCCGCTGGATACATTCGTCGACGTCGGCCTGATTCTTGGCGAGGCTTGCGCGTCCACGGCGTGGGTGACTACTTTCTGCATGGAACACAATTGGATGCTGGCGCAGTTCCCGCAGCGCGCGCAGGAAGAGATTTTCGGGACGCAGCCCTTTGTCATCGCGCCAGGCGCCATTTCTCCCAACGGCCGCGCCCGGGTGCAGCGTGATGGCTACGTCTTGAAAGGGCGCTGGCAGTGGGGTACCGGCGTAATGCATGCAGACTGGGCACTGCTTTCGGGTGTGATCGAGGAGACATGTGAATTGCGCCTGTTCGTTCTGCCGATTGACGAGGTGCGGATCGTCGATGTTTGGCAGATGGACGGCATGGCCGGTACGGGTAGCAACGATATGGTGGTGGAGGATGTCTTTGTCCCGGGCCATCGCACCCAGCTGGTTGGGGCGATGAGCAGAGGGCGTGCCGACGGTGGACTGTGGCACGGCACTCCGATGTATCGCATGCCCATGCAACCGATTTTGTACCTGGCGGCCGGTGTGCCGGCTATCGGTGCCGCCCGCGGCGCGCTGGCGCGCTTCACGGAGCGCGCCAAAACACGCACCCAGTTCGGCACCAGCGTGCCCCAGGTGGATCGCGCTGATGTGCAGATCCGCATCGGCCACGCACGCAGCCGCCTCGACAATGCAGAGCTGGTCGTGCGCCAGGTTGCGGCCGAGACAACCCGTTGGGGTCTTGTTGAGGAAACCTGTCCATTGGATGAACGCGCCCGGCATCGGGCGTTGATGGCCTATGCCGTGCGCACGGCGCGGGATGTCGTGCGCGATCTATTCGAGGCCAGTGGTGCCCATGCGCACCAGACGAGCGAACCTTTGCAGCGCATCCACCGCGACGTGCATACCATTGCAAGCCACACCGTGTTCGATTGCGAATTGATTGCCGAACAGTACGGCCGACTGGCCCTGGGCCTGGCGCCAACGATGATCATGTAGGGGAAGCTCGGTGAGCAAAGAGAACAAAGTCCGCGATGCTTCACTGACGCTCATGGGATTCGTCTGGCGTTTGCTGTTTGCAATTGTGCTGGTGTTGGTGACGTACAACCCCTCGGGCTATTCGTATTCAAACTGGCTGTTCACAGCCATCAGCAACGGCGAGTTCGGGCCGCAGCATGCTGTGATTGGCGTCGTGCTGCTCGGCGGCTGGCTGGTGCTGCTGCGCGCCACCTCTCAGTCGCTGGGTTTCCTCGGCCTGCTGGTGTGCACGGCGTTCATGGCCACGCTGGTGTGGTGGCTGGTGGATGCGGGCTGGCTGGCCGCGGGTTCGCTCACCGCTATCGCATGGATCAGCTTGGTTTGCCTGGCATTCCTGCTGGCTATCGGCATGTCCTGGTCACACATCCGGCGTCGCCTGACGGGTCAGTACGACGTGGATGAGCTGCACGATTGACGCCGGCTTTCAGCGGCACATCACCGAACCGCCGCAGATGGTCAGCGCCTGGCCGGTGACATAGCTGCTGGCGTCGGATGCCAGAAATACCGCCACGCCCGCGAGTTCCTCGGGTTCGCCGATGCGTCGCAGCGGCATGCGCTCGGTGACGCGCTTTTCGGTTTCCGGGTTATCCCACAGCGCCTTGGCAAAATCGGTTCGGATCAATCCGGGGCAGATCGCGTTGACGCGTACGTTATGCGGCCCGTATTCGAGTGCCAGATTGCGCACCAGTGCGAGATCCGCGGTCTTTGAAATGTTGTAGGTGCCCAGCACCTCGGATGCGCCGAATGCCGCAGTGCTGGATGTGATGATCACCGAGCCGTGGCGCTTCTTCACCATATCCGGCAGCACCATATGTGCCAGCCAGTGATTGGATTTGACGTTCGAGGCCATGATCTTGTCGAACGCCGAATCGGGGATTTCCGCTGACGGCCCGTAGAAGGGGTTCACGCCTGCGTTGCAGATCAGCACGTCGATTGCGCCGAGTTGTTTGTGTGTTTCATCGACCAGAGCCTGCAGCTGTTCCTTGTAGCCGATGTTGCAGGCAACCGCAATGGCGCGGCCTTTACCGTGGCGCGCATTGAT
>JAQBCT010000423.1:0-3522 GCA_032124855.1 Gammaproteobacteria bacterium | reverse complement strand
CAACGCACCGACAGTGCCGAGCACGTAACCCTGCCAGGTTCCGCCATTGCGTGGCTGCCCCGAATCCTGTGAGAAATACAGCGCGACGCTGCCGAATGCGATCGCGAGGGACCACCACAGGTAGCGGCCGCCGCGGTACTGCAGAATATTTTCATGAATCACGTGCGCCGGTCCGCCACGAGATTGATGAACTGGTCCGGACCGATCCGAAGCGCCGCACCGGTTGGGCATGCATTGACGCACGCGGGACCTCGCGCAACGTCGACGCATGCGTCGCACTTCACGGCCTTTTTGCCCTTTGCTTTCGCGGCGGACAGCGGCTCGTAGTCTGCCGCTTCGCCCGGCCCAGTACCGCGCCCGAACAGCATCCACTGCAACAATCCTGGCTTCGGCGGCGCGTCGTACGCCATCTTGATCACGTCATAGGGGCAGTTGACCTGACAGTTGCCGCACCCAATGCAAGTGTTGTCTATGAACACCTCGCCGTCGCTGGAACGATGAATCGCGTTGGGCGGGCAATCCTTCATGCAGTGCGGCTGCTCGCAGTGACGGCATGCGATGGGCACGTGAATGTGCGCGAAACTGTTGCCGCCCTCACGATCGAGACGACTGATGCCATGATGCGTTTCAGCACAGGCTTTTTCGCAGTTGTCGCAACCGATGCACAGCGCCTCGTCGATCACCAATACGTTGGTGGCCTCGCCCAGACCTTCATCCATCAGGAAATTCATGATGGCGCCGGATTCGGGTAACACTTCCATCACGGCATTTTCGGTGACACGACGACTGGCATCGCGTTGCAGCGGCTCGATCTGAGCACCACCCAGCTCAACCAGCGCCAGAAACTCAGGACGCATCAGTTCGATCGTCTCTAACGCGACCAGCGCCGTTGCGGTTTCCCGTCGCACCGAATCGCCCATCAGTGCCATTTCACCCACGCGTTGGCCGGAGCGCACCTGCGCGACCAGCACCGGCCCGCTGGGCGTGTTGCGAGTCAGTGCAACGCCCCCGGAACGGATGATGTGAAGACTGTTGCCAGCGTCGCCTTCCGCGAACACGGTCTCACCAGCCTTGAATTGCCTCAACGTGGTGATTGCCGCGATGTCGCGCATATCCGACACGGTCGCATGCGCAGCAAACTGACGCTGCAGTTCGCGCACGACGAAGATCCAGTCGATCCCCTGCCGAACCTCCTCGTTGGAGTTCATCAGTTTCAGCATCGTGCGTCGGGGCGTCTCCACCAGAATGCAGTTCGCACCGGCTCGCGCGCTTTCAAGCCGCGGGCGACCCGACAACAAACTCATTTCGCCGAAGAACTGACCCTGTGACAGCTTCGTGATCCATGGCGGCGATCCAGGCGTCTCGAGCTCCACTTCGCCGGCGGCGATGGTAAAGAAGGAAGTACCAAATTCGCCGGGACGATAGATCTCGTCACCTTCGCGGATGATCCGGGTGCTGCGCGGCGATGGACTGCGCGCGGCCAACGCGATCTGAAGGGTGTCCATCTTGGCAAGCACATCTTCAACCACCGGCCCCTGTGGATAGCTCGCAATCAGGTTGCTTTCGATGATCAGCTCTCTAAATGTCAGCGCGTTGAGCTGCTGGAACATCGGAATGCGGCGTTGAAACAGCGCGAGTAATTCTTCTCCTTCGCGTTCGAACGGCAAGCCGTGGAACTGGTACTGCAGCAACGGATAGTCGGCCGGGCGGATGTCGTTGCCGTTGATGAACTCGATGACATCGTGGCCCTGGTTCATCGCTTGTTTGATCAGCGGATAGCCCGCCAGCGAACCAATGATGTAGAGACCCTCGACATTGCTTTCGTAATGTCCTGACAGCTCGGGAATCGCCTCCGGCTTCGAATTGGGAAACGCCACACCGGCGGCCTCGACGAATGTGCGTGGCGGGATAGCGCCCAAGCGCGCGATGAGCCGATCCGTAGGGATTTCAAGCGGCCCTTCAGGGGTGTCGAGAACCACCAGCATACGTTTGCTATCGCCGGCGCGAATCTGGGTCGGCTTCGTCTTGTACAGGCAATGCAGACGCGCATTGGGATCGCTGCTGGCCGCGAGTATTCCGGCCAGATTACCGTCCTTGGCGCGGCTGAATTCATCACGCCGGTTCACGATGTAGACATCGTTCTGAAGGGCCAGGGCCAATGCGTTCTCGATCGCCGAATCGCCGGCACCGACGACGATGATCGTCTCGTCACGAAATGCGCCGGGATCCTCCAGATGGTATTCGACGCCGGGGAGATCCTCTCCTTCTACACCGAGTCGGCGCGGGTTTCCCTCGAGGCCGATGGCAAGGACAACATGCTCCGCTGCAATCGTCTCCCCGCTCGTCAACGTGATCGAAAAATCTCCCTTCGCGCCCCTGATGGCGCTGACCTCGGCGCCGTGCCGGATGTTGACCCCGTCGCGCGTCAGCGTCTGGGTCCAGTTCTCCAGAATTTCCTCGCGGCTGCCCTCGCCAAACTCGAAATCGCTGCGCAGGTCCAGATAGCCCGGCTCAGCCATCACGTGCTTGCCTTTCTGGTAGCGCTGAATCGTCTTCGCGGGGACCGCATAGCTCTCCAGCAACACATAGCTCGGCGTGGTGTTGCCAGTCGTACGATCGTGCTGAGCGGCGCGTCCGGCCGCACTCAATCCGGCCGGGCCTGAGCCCACGATTGCGATGCGGTACTGCTCGGCCATCGGCGTCAGGCGGCCGCGGGCGTCATACCTGCGCCCAGCCGTTGGGAGTGCGGCAGGAGGTCACTTTTGCTTCTTCTGACGTACCGTCTTTCAACGTGACCCGCTGCGTGGTCGTGTAGCAGTCCGACGCCATCGTGACCTCGACCTGCTGAACGGGAACGGGTGCCGACGCCGAAGCGGGCACGCTGACGGGCGCAGCAAAATTTCTGGGGCCAATCAGACTTCCCAGTACATAGCCAATGCCCACATTGCCGCGGCCGACCATGAACCAATCCGCGCCGCGAACCTTTGCGATGGCTGTCAGCGCTTCTTTTGGCCGCAGCGACTCCACAATCGAATACGTCGTACCGGGGCCGCCACGGACGTTCGCCCCTTTTGATGAAACCACCTGATACGGTTCACCGACGGCGTCCATGAGCGGCAGCTTTGCTACGTCGACCCGATCTTGCTGTACGGTCACCGGCGTGGGTTTGGGCGGGATCGATGCCGCGGGTTTGGTTTCCACCGTACCGCTGGCGCCGGATTGCGAATTTCGCCACACCTGCGGCTGACCATCGCGCAGCGACTGATCGCGCGCGTCGGTCGCTTGCCGCACATCCTCCTGCGACATTCGCTTGATGAACTGATCGCTGAACCCGGCCAACATCGTGGCCGTGGCGTTGTGGCACAGTCCCCACTGGTCGCTGCCACAGAGTTCGCGCGTGGCATTCGCGACAGGGACCGACGTTGCGGCCGCGCCGATGGTGCGCTGCATGACCGTGTTGGTCACGCCGCTGCCGACCTCACCCATCACGGAGCCCATGAGGCCGCCTCCCGTTGTGGTGTC
>JAQBCT010000422.1:0-30777 GCA_032124855.1 Gammaproteobacteria bacterium | reverse complement strand
GGGCAGGCAGTGCAGGATGCGGCGGCCGTCATTCTCCAATCCGGTGGCGGCTGCGAGGTTACCCGCGCTGATCTCGACTTCGAGACCTGTGATCACGTCGCGCAACGCGGTGAGCAATGCCTCATGCGAGTCATGGCATTGCTTATCAAACGCTGCCAGCGCTGCGGCACACTGGTCGACGTCGAGCAGGCGCTGTGGCTGGGGCTGGTCGGCCGGCCAGTTGATGCGATGCAGGGTGCGCGCCAGCTGTTCGCCGGCGTGCCGCGCCTGGCGCTGCTGCGCCCACAGATTTTCATAGTCCTGCGGCGAATCGGCCGTGGGCGCGTCGGGTACGGCCACTGCAGCGCGATCGAGTTCCGCTGCATGATCGCCGAGGCGGCGTGCCGCCTCAGCCAGCAGCGTCAGCGTGTGCGTCACTGCGTGAAAGCGCTCGGCCATCTCCGGCGGCGGCGCTCGGTGGTCTGCAGTTGCCAGCCACTGATCCTGCAGCCGGCGATTCATGATGGTGATCTCTGCACTGTCGGCGAATGCATCGAGGCTGCCTTCAGCGATTGCCTGGAGCAGCGTCACGAGTCCGGCGAGTGCGGGTTCGAACGCGACCGCATCAGCCGCGGTGGGGATGGTCACGACGGCGGGTGGCGCTTCCGCGAGCGCGGGCGCCGTGGCGGCCGGGACCGGCAACACCGCCTCGGCGCGAGCCACCCCGGCTTCGAAGCGCGCCGCCCACGTCGTCAGCACGGGCGCCGACAGGCCGTGTGCCATCAGCGTGGTGATGCCCTGGGCATGACGCGCAATGTTGGCGTGCCAGTCGTGCTTCACCACGCCGAAGCGCGCCGCGAACAGCGGATCGGATTCCGGCTTCAGCTGCGTTTCGACGATATGGGTAAGTTCTTCCGCACGACGCAGCGCCCGGTCGACCTCGGCGCGGGCCTGTTTGATCACGTCGAGCCGCGTGCGGGCGAGACGATTGACGTTCTTGTCGCGCTCCCGCGAGAGGCGTTCGAGTTCGATCAGCGAGGACTCTTTCATCAGCTTGTCGGCCACCGCGACGCGCACTTTTGGATGGCGGCTCTCGACAGCCAGGCGGATCAGTTCGTGATCGAAGCCGACATCGCCGATCAAGCCCGCCACCGCGTCCAGATCACGCGCGATGCGGATGGCCGCGGCGCGCACCGGCGCATGGTGCAGCAGATGCGCGGCGTCGACGTCGCGCGCGATGGACTCTGCTGCGCAGCGCACGATCTCCGGGTTGGGATCCGTCAGAAACGGTTCGAGAAACTGGGCCTGCTGCAATTTGCCGAGCGCGGCGCGGCGCACCGCCGTATCGCCGTCGGCGCGGGCGAGTTCAGCGAGGTCGGCCTGAAAGCCAAGGGCTTCTTCGTCGGATAGTGCAAGCACAGCGGCGCAACGGACCTCGGCGTGCGGGTCATCGAAGCGTGCTCGGCTTTTGAACAGTCGGGACAACATAGCGCTGCTGCCTACAAGCGAAGAGCGGTGGGGCGATGCCGCTCGGAATATTCATGCTCGGTTAATCACAATTTGTTGTGAGTTCCATCGCACAACGGCGCCCCTGCCGTTTGTTTGCACCCGCAGAAGTACAGGGTGCGTGCGCGATCAGCCTCGTATTTCACCGGTGTGAACGCCGTGTCCTTATGCGAACCATCGCAGAACGGTTGGCTGGCGCTCTTGCCGCAAGCGCACCAGAAATACTTCTTGCCGGCTTCCACATCCACCGGAAAGGGCGCCTTTTGCGCAATCCGTGCTTCTGCCATCGACTCTGCTCCGGTTGTTGGACGGTTCACTCGAACCGGCGTTCCTCCCACCACGGGAAAAATTCCGGCAGATCTCTGGAAACCTTACCAGGGAATGCTGCCGCGCGTTTCTCGAGAAAAGACTCCACGCCCTCCTTCGCATCCGCGGAGCGGCCCGTGTAGTACACGCCACGCGAATCGAGTTTGTGCGCTTCCATCGGATGATCCGCGCCCAGCATCTTCCACATCATGTGGCGGATCAGCGTGACCGATATCGCCGAGGTGTTTTGCGCGATGTCGGCGGCGATGCCGCGCGCTGTGGCGATCAGCTGATCTTTCGGGTGCAGGCTGCGTACCAGTCCGCCGGCGAGCGCCTCATCGGCCGGAAAGACCCGCCCCGAATAGGTCCACTCGAGCGCACGGGCGATGCCAACGATGCGCGGCAGGAAATAGCTGGAGCAGGCCTCGGGCACGATGCCGCGCCGGGCGAAAACGAAGCCGAATTTGGCGACATCGGCCGCCAGGCGGATATCCATCGCGAGTGTCATGGTGACGCCGATGCCCACCGCCGGACCGTTCACCGCCGCGATGACGGGTTTCTTGCTGTCGAAAATCCGCAGCGTGAGCAGTCCGCCGCCATCCCGATTGAGACCGCTCGCGCGATCCTCACGCGTGTCGGCGTTGAACGTGGCGCCGCCGGCACTGAGGTCTGCGCCCGCGCAGAAGGCCCGGCCCGCGCCCGTGACGATGACAGCCCGGACCGAGTCGTCGGCATCGGAGCGATCGAATGCATCGATCATCTCGCTCATCATCGTGCGGGTAAAAGCGTTGAGCTTTTCCGGACGGTTCATTGTGATGGTCAGCACGCCATCGGCGACGTCGTAGAGAATTTCCTGATAGCTCATGCCTGAAAACTCATGCTATTGGCATCCGAACCTGCGGCGGGGTTGCTATGTTGCCTGCCTCACTGGGCATTTGCCACGCTTGGCACCTTGCCTTGTCAGCGTGCAGGGCACGGCATACCATTTCGCGCTTTTGCGAAAACGGCGTCTCGGGGGCGGATCGTATGGATTTGAAACTGCGCGCGGGCGATCTGGCGTTTCAGGCCGAGGTGCGCGCATTCATCGACCAGCATTGGCCGGCCGCGGCGCGTGGAGACACCACAGTGCGCGAATTCAGTGCGGTGCGCGCACCGGCGGAGCAGCACTGGTTCGACGCGCTGGCGGCGCAAGGCTGGTCGGTACCCAGTTGGCCGGCCGAATTTGGCGGCACCGACTGGACCCCCACACAGCACTACATCTGGGATCGTGAGACGGCGCGTGCCGGCACGCCGCAGATGAGTCCGTTCGGCGCGCGGATGCTGGCGCCGGTGCTCTATACCTGGGGCACGCCGCAACAGCGCGAAGTGCATCTGCCGGCCATCCGCGCCGCCGCCGTGCAATGGTGTCAGGGGTACTCGGAGCCCGGCGCCGGCTCGGATCTGGCGGCGCTGCAAACGCGCGCGGTGCGCAGCGGCGATCATTACATCGTCAATGGTGCCAAGACCTGGACCAGCGGCGCGCATCACGCAGACTGGATGTTCTGTCTCGTACGCACGGATACGCGGACCGCGAAACGACAGCAAGGTATCAGCTTTCTATTGATCGACATGAAATCGCCAGGCATCGAGGTGCATCCGATCCTGATTCTCGGCGACATCCACTCCGTCAACTCGGTCTCGCTCACCGACGTGAAGGTGCCTCTCGCCAATCTGATCGGTGAGGAGAACCAGGGCTGGACGTACGCGAAGGGCCTGCTGACCCACGAGCGGACCGGCATTGCGGGCGTAGCGCGGTCGCAGACGCAGATTGCGCAACTGCGTGAGCAGGCCGCGCGCACGCCGCTGAACGGCGCATGGCTCATCGATGACGCATCGTTCAAGCGCCACGTGGACGAGGTGGAAATCGACCTGATGGCGCTCGAGATCACTGAGCTGCGCACGCTGGCCAGCGTCGAGGCGGGTGGCGCGCCCGGTCCCGAATCGTCGATCCTCAAAATCAGGGGCACGGAGATCGCGCAACGCATCGCGGATCTGCAGATTGAGGCGCTGGGCTACTACGCCATGCCGTATCCGGATCAGCAGCTCATCGACAACGAAGGCCCCATTGGGCCGGCGTCGGCCATAGGAGCATTGCACGGCATGCTGTACGGTCGCGCCGCCAGCATTTTCGGCGGCTCCAACGAGATTCAGAAGAACATCATTTCCAAAGCAGTGCTGGGTTTGTAGCTCGGCGCTGAGTCATTTATCACGGGCGGGTAAACCATGGATTTTTCGTTTTCAGACGAGCAGGGGCTGCTGAAGGATAGCGTCGAGCGCTACGTGCAGCAGGAGTATTCATTCGCGGCGCGCCAGAAGCTGGTGAAGACGGAACGTGGTTTCGGCGAAAAAAACTGGCACACGTTTGCGGAGCTGGGCTGGCTGGGCGTGCCGTTCGCGGAAAAGGACGGCGGATTCGGCGGCGGCCCCATCGAAACCATGTTGATCATGGAACAGTTCGGCCGCGCCCTCGTGCTGGAACCGTTCGTGTCGAGCGTCGTGCTGGTGGGCGGCATGCTGGCCGCCGTGGGCAAGACTGCGCAGAAAGAAAAATATCTGGCACCGATCATCGCCGGTACGTTGCAGGGTGCGTTCGCCTACGCTGAACCCCAGGGCCGGTTCAATCTGGCGGATCTCACCACGACGGCGACGAAGAGCGGCACCGGTTATGTGCTAAACGGTCACAAGGCGGTGGTGCTCAACGGCCCCAACGCAAATCTGTTGGTGGTATCTGCGCGCACCTCAGGTGCGCAGCGCAAAACCACCGGTATCACGCTCTTCCTCGTGGACGCCAATGCGCCGGGCGTGACGCGCCGCGACTATCCCACCGTGGATGCGCTGCGCGCCTCTGAGGTGTACCTGGAGAACGTCAGCGTCGAAAAGAGCGCGGTGCTGGGACGGGTCGGCAAGGGTTACGACGTCATTCAGCAGGCCGTGGATCACGCGACCATGGCCATCGGCGCCGAAGCCGTGGGCTGCATGGAAGTGGCATACAAGGCGACGGTTGAGTATTGCAAGACGCGTGAACAGTTTGGCCAGCCCATCGGCAAGTTCCAGGTGCTGCAGCACCGCATGGTGGATATGTTCATGGAGTACGAACAGTCTAAGTCGATGATGTTCATGGCCGCCATGCGGCTGGCCGAAGGCTATACGCCGCAGGCGCAGAAGGCCGTGTCGGCATTCAAAGTGCAGGTGGGCAAGTCCGGTCGCTTCGTCGGCCAGCAGGCGGTGCAGCTGCACGGCGGCATGGGGATGACAGAAGAATTGAGCATCGGCCATTACTTCAAACGCCTCACGATGATCGACACAATGTTCGGCAACGTTGATTTCCATTTGAAGCGCTTCGGCGCGTTGTAAGGTTACCTATGGCTCGCTGGGATCGCCCGTCGAATGCATCCGCGCCAGACTGGTTCTGGACGGCGGTGGAGACCGAGGCACAGGAACATCGCGTCGAGGTGGACGAATGCGACGTGGTGTACCGCACCTGGGGCGATTCGAATGGCACCGGCGTGCTTTTCATCCACGGCATGAACGCGCATTCACACTGGTGGGACTTCATCGCACCGCAGTTCGCGGCGGAATATCGCGTGGCCGCGATGGATCTCACCGGCATGGGCGATTCGGATTTCCGCTACGAATACGACCCCGCGGTCTATGCCAGCGAAATCGCAGCGGTTCTCGATGCCCTGCAGTTCGGCCCCGACAGCATTGTTGTGGCGCACAGCTTCGGCGGCTACATGGCGGTGAAGGCGGCGAATTTGTTTCCGGACCGGTTTGCGGCACTGTTGCTGGTGGACTCGGGGATTCGGCATCCTGATGAGCCGGTCCCGGTTCGCCCGCCCATGGGTGGCCGCGCGAAAAAGTATCCGGATCGTGAAACGGCACTGGCGCGCTTTCGGCTGCAGCCGCCGCAACCCTGCGAAAACCAGTACATCCTCGATCACATCGCGCGCAATTCATTGATGCCCGCCGATGGCGGCTGGACCTGGAAGTTCGATGACGATCTGCCCAACACGCTCAAAGGCTCCGAGCGCCTGGCCGATGAATACGCAGCACTGCGTTGTCGCCTGGGGGTAATTTACGGCGCCGACAGCGAGCTGTTTTCTGCCCGCACGCTCGAGTACATGCGCGAACTGATCCCCACAGGCTTTCCGGCGGTCGCCATTGCCGATGCGCAGCACCATGTCTTTCTCGATCAGCCGGAACGCTTCGTGGTGGCGCTGCGCGAGATGCTGGTGACGCTGCGGGCCTGAGTCAGATGGGCGAGTGGGAGGGGCTCGTAGGAGGGGCTTCAGCCCCGATCCGTGTGTCAGGCTCCTCGAAGAAAGATCGGGGCTGAAGCCCCTCCCACAGGCTGAAGCCCCTCCCACAGGCTGAAGCCCCTCTAGGTTCAACTTTGAAGTGCAACACTGACTAGATTGAGTTGAAGAGTTCATCGGCTGTTCTGTAGCCAAGCCGCTTCCTCGGTCGGGTGTTGAGATTTTCTGCGATCGTGTTGCATCGATGCTGTGTGAGTCTTTCCATCGACATGCCTTTCGGCAGGTACTGTCGGATCAATCCGTTGGTGTTCTCGTTGGTTCCGCGTTCCCAGGCGTGATAGCGCTGCGCGAAGTCGAACTTCACATTCGTCAGCCCGTGAACACCGTGGTGCGATCGACGAAACACAACGGATTGCCGAACGGATCTTTCAGATAGAACGAGCGTTCTCCCCACGGGCGTTCAGCAATTGCCCCTGCGGGCGCGCCGCCATCCATGTTACCTGGCAGGAACGCTGCGTTGATTGAACGACACTTTCGATACGTCTCTTCGAGATCGTCTACCGCGAGATAAATGTGGTCCGGATTCGGCATTGCGGGCTGCCGGTCGCCATCGGCAGCCGGGTCATAGCACGCGAGAATGGTGCCTTCACAATCGAAATAGTGTCGGCCCGGTGAGACGCGGGTGCCTGCCATGCCGAGTACGGCACCGTAGAAACGCGCAGCGGCTTCGATATCCGATACAGGCAGAATCACGCGGTACAGTTTTGCCATGACGCGTCTCGCAGTGGGTGCGAAGGAGGATGCCGCAGCTCAGGTAGGGCGACAACCGTCTACGCGGCTCGTTGACTTGCGCCGGTGCGTTGGTCAGATTCCGCGTGCCACATTGGAAGAACCACCATGCCGCCGGATATCGACGATGAGCAGCAGTCGCGCTTCGATGCGCTGATCGCGGGCGATGAACGCATCGAACCGAAGGATTGGATGCCCGCCGCGTATCGCGCCAATCTCGTCCGCCAGATGTCCCAGCATGCCAACTCCGAGGTCATCGGCATGCAGCCGGAAGGCAACTGGATCAGCCGCGCGCCCACGCTGCACCGTAAGGCCATTCTGCTGGCCAAGGTGCAGGACGAAGCAGGCCACGGACTATATCTCTACAGCGCCACGGAAACGCTGAATGTCACCCGCGAAGCGTTGATTGACGCGCTGCACGAGGGACGCGCGAAGTACGCATCCATCTTCAACTATCCGTCGCTCACCTGGGCTGACGTAGGCGCCATCGGCTGGCTGGTGGATGGTGCGGCCATCGTGAATCAGATCTCGCTGCAACGAACCTCGTACGGGCCCTATGCGCGGGCGATGGTGCGCATCTGCAAGGAGGAGAGTTTTCACCAGCGCCAGGGTTTCGAGATCATGCTGGCGCTGGCGCGCGGCAGCGCCGAGCAGCGCGCCATGGCACAGGATGCCGTCAATCGCTGGTGGTGGCCGACGTTGATGATGTTCGGTCCGCACGATGCGGCGTCTGCGCATTCGGCGCAGTCGATGCGATGGAAGATCAAGCGCCAGGCCAATGACGAACTGCGTCAGAAATTCATCGACCAGACCGTGCCGCAGGCCGAGTTTCTGCAGCTTGGCATTCCAGATCCGGCGCTGCGCTGGGATGAGGCATCTCAGCACTACCTGACGGGACCGATCGATTGGGACGAATTCTCGCGGGTTGTCGCGGGCGATGGGCCGTGCAACCGGCAGCGGCTGCAGCATCACGTCGACGCCGCCAACGACGGCGCCTGGGTGCGCGCGGCGCAACAGGCATACCAGCAGAAGAGAGCCACCGAGAGGGCCGAGTCGTGACCGAGTCGGCGATGCCGTTGTATGAGGTATTCATTCGCTCCAAACGCGGCCTCGATCATCACCATGTGGGCAGCCTGCATGCGCAGGATGCCGAGCAGGCGCTCGAATATGCGCGTGATACCTACACGCGACGCGGCGAGGGCGTGAGCATCTGGGTGGTTCGGTCGAGCGATATCGTTGCATCCCAGGAGAGCGATGCTGCGAGCTTTTTCGATCCCTCGGACGACAAGCCCTATCGCCACGCCACGTTCTATCGCGTGCCTGACGAGGTCAAAAATCTCTGATGGACGATCCCCGCCGCGATGATGTGATCTCCTTCAGCATCGCGCTGGCTGACGATGCGTTGATTCTCGGCCAGCGGATTGCGGAGTGGGTAAGCTGCGCCCCATCGCTGGAAGAGGAGTTGGCGCTCGCCAATGTGGCACTGGATCATATCGGCCGCGCGCGACTGCTGTACGCGCATGCGTGCACGCTAGCCGGTGACGGCCGAAGCGAAGACGCCATCGCCTTCCTGCGTGATGGCCGCGCCTACACCAATCTGCTGATCAACGAACTGCCGCGCGGCGATTTCGCTTTCACGATGGTGCGACAGTTTCTGGTGGACGCCTTTAACGCGAGGTACTTCGTCGCGTTGGCCGCCGGAGCCGAGGCCGGATTGGCGGCAGTTGCGGCCAAGGCGGTCAAGGAATGCGCATACCACGTCCGCCGCAGTCGCGACTGGATGCTGCGGTTAGGCGATGGCACGCAGGAAAGTCATGGCCGGACGCAGCGCGCGGCGGATGCGCTGTGGGGTTATACCGCTGAACTATTCGAACCCGCGGCCTGCGAAACGCGCCTGATCTCGGCGGGCCTGGTGCCCGATCGCGCGGCGTTTGCGGATGCGTGGCGCGCCGACGTGCAACAGACATTCGCGCAGGCGACCCTCGTCACTCCGAAAACCACGTGGCGTATCACCGGCGGCCGCGATGGGTTGCACTCCGAACACCTCGCTCCGCTGCTGGCGCAAATGCAGTTCCTGCAGCGCGCTTACCCGGGAGCGCAATGGTGACGGGCGCGGGCGTCATCCCGCTGGAATCGCCAGCGTATGCGCGTCGGCGCGCCCGGCGTGATGATCCGACGCACGCCGCCTTGTGGAACTGTCTGGATGGCGTAACCGATCCCGAAGTGCCCGTGTTGAGCCTCTGGGAGATCGGAGTTCTGCAGGATGTCCGATTGCAAGGCCCGACGGTGGTGGTGGTGTTGACACCCACCTACAGCGGCTGCCCGGCATTCGAGGCGATGCAGCAGGATATCCGCGCGGCGTTGCGCGACGCGGGCCACGCCTGCATTCGTATCGATGTGCAGCTGGCCCCGGCATGGACCACAGACTGGTTGTCGGGCGTGGCGCGACAGGCCCTGCGTGCCTACGGGGTGGCACCGCCGGTGCTCTCCGCGGCCGCTGTGCAGTGTCCGCAGTGCGGCTCAACCGATACGCACGTCGTTTCCGAGTTCGGCGCGACCGCCTGCAAAGCGCTGTATCGATGCGGCGAATGTGCGGAGCCGTTCGACTATTTCAAATCCATCTGATGCGGTTCTATCCCCTGACCATTGCTGCTACGCAACCGCTGACCGCGCAGGCCATCGCCGTGGAATTTGCGGTCCCTGCGGAGTGGCGCGCGCGGTTCAACTTTCAGCACGGACAGTACGTGACGCTGCGTGCGATGGTCGATGGTGAGGCGCTGCAGCGCAGCTACTCGATCACCTGCGCGCCAGACGAGGCCAAGCTGGCGATAGCGATCAAGCGTATCGAAGGCGGGCGCATGTCGAGCTATGCGCACGCCAACTTTCGGGCGGGTGTCACCGTGGAAGTGGCCGCGCCGGCCGGTGAGTTCACCCTCCCGCTGCAACCGCAGCGGTCGCGCGCATATCTGTGCATCGCAGCCGGCAGCGGCATCACACCCGTCATCTCGATCATCAAAACGGTATTGCGCGGGGAACCACTCAGCCGCGTGACATTGCTGTTCGGCAATCAGCGCACGTCGACAATGATGTTTCGCGACGAGCTGGGGGCATTGAAGAATGCTTACCTCGATCGCCTGCAGTGGCTCAACGTCATGACCCGCGAGCAGCAGGATGCCGCGATTCTCAACGGGCGAATCGACAACCGTAAGGGCGCGCAACTCAATCGCGCGCTGATCCGGATCCGTGCATACGACGAATTCTTTCTGTGCGGGCCGCAGGCAATGGTTTCCGAGGTGGCCCGCGGTCTGCGCAGCGAAGGCATTGCGGAGAGCCATATTCACTACGAACTGTTTCATGCCTCGGCGCAGGACGCGCGCGCGGTGGTCGAAAAGCATCATGCCCGCGCCGCGCGGTTCGGCGGCACGTCGGCGCAGGTGCGGGTGCGCCTTGCGGGGCGCGAAACCAGCTTTGAGGTCGCGCGCGACGGCGCCAACATTCTCGACGAGGCGCGTGCCGCCGGACTCGAAGCGCCGTTCTCGTGCAAGGGTGGTGTGTGCGCCACCTGCAAGGCCCGCCTGATCGAGGGCGAAGTGGAAATGGATATCAATCACGCGTTGACCGACGCTGAAGTGGCGGCAGGCTATGTGCTCACCTGCCAGGCGCATCCGGTGACCGAACGGGTCGTCATCGACTACGACGCCGTGTGAAGTTCATCGTCACTCATTCCGGAACCAGCCAGTCGATGGTGACCGAGCCGTCGGCGACGAGATGCGTACGCAGATAGTGCGCCAGCCGTTGCAGCGGTTCGAGTGCCTGATACGGTGGATTGATCAGCCACAACCCTGATGCGATTGCGCCGGGGCGACGCTCGGTCCCGGGGTGGATTTCCATGCGCAGCGTCTTCGGCGGATGCAGGCGCAGGAAGTGGCGCTGCATATCCGCCATGACGTGTTTGCCGTGCAGGGGATACCACACCAGATAAACACCGTGTCCGAATCGGGATAGTGCGTTGTGTAGACCGTCGATCACGCGCACCGGTTCGTCGCTGAGCTCATAGGCGGGATCGATCAGCACCACCCCGCGCCTCTCCCGGGGCGGAAGCGCGGATGTCAGGAGTGCGTAGCCATCGCCTGCGTCGATGCGCACGCGCCGGTCATATCCGAGCGTCTGGTCGAGCAAGGCGTAGTCCGCGGGATGGCGCTCTGCAAGGCGGATCCGATCGTCGTCGCGCAGCAATCCGGTGGCGATCATTGCCGAACCCGGGTACTTCATGAGCGTGCCATCCGCCTCACGAAGGCCGCAGCACGCCAGGTAATGTGCGATGCAGTCGGGCGGCGCCGCGGCGCTGACAGCGCGCAAGGCGCCAATGCCGGCATGATGCTCGGCAGTCTGATCGGCTACATCGAGTGCATAGGATCCCGCGCCGGCGTGCGTATCGACGTACAGCAGCGGCGCGGTCTTCTTCATTGCAGCCTGCAATACCGCGATCAGCACGTTGTGTTTGAGCACGTCGGCCAGATTGCCGGCGTGAAATGAATGGCGGTAGCTGAGCAAAACAATCTCGAGATGGGGCGCTGCCGGGCAGAGTACTGGTGCGGTGTCGGGTGATCCAGCCGGCGAAGGTTATACTCGCTGCAATTTCCCATCGGATATCGATTCACCATGCAGAACAAGGCTGCCTTTCTGGTGGCTTTACTGGATCGCATCGGCGCCCGGCTGGATGCGCAGGAACAGGGTCTTGCAGCGGCATTCATGCGCCGGTTCTGGGCGCGCGTTGCAGACGAAGACCTGCACGAGCGCGACATCGAAGATGCCACGGGCATGACGATCGCGTGCTGGCGCCAGTTCCAGCGACGGGCCTGGGATGCCCCCGACGTTGAAGTGCACAACCCCGGTTACGAACGCGACGGCTGGGCGTCGTCGCATACCATCGTGCAGATTGCGCATCCGGATATGCCGTTCATCACCGACTCGGTATTGACGGAGTTGTCGCACCATGGACTGGTCACCCATCACCTGCAGAACGTGGTCTTCGACACCGTGCGCAATGCAGACGGCGTGCTGCAACGCATCGAACCGCGCGGCATGGCAGCGCATGCCGAAGTGCTGATCTACGCGGAGATCGACCGCATCGAAGGCGACCGGCTCGCGCCGTTGGCGAGCCGGCTGGAGGAAATTCTAAGGGACGTGCGCGCCGTGGTGGCCGACTTCCCGCAGATGAAGCAACGCTGCCACGACATCGCGGGTTCTCTGGGCACCGCATCGCCACTGGCTGCGGATGAGGTGAACGAGTCGGTCGCCTTTCTCGACTGGTTGGCTAGCAACAACTTCACGTTTCTCGGCTACCGCGAATTCGATTTCAGCGGCGGCGTGATTCGCCAGGTGGACGGTAGCACGCTGGGCATTCTGCGCAATCGCGATCCGGCATCGGAGCGATTGCTGTCGCAGCAGAGTGAGGAAACGCGCGCCTTCCTGCTGGAGAAAAAACTGCTGGCGTTCTCAAAATCCGGGACGCGTTCCCAGGTGCATCGGCCCGCCTACCCGGACTACATCGCCGTGCGGCGCTTCGACGCGGCAGGGACGGTGTCGGGTGAACACGGCTTCCTCGGGCTGTATACATCGCCCGTCTACACGCAGCGGCCCGAGCAGATTCCTGTGCTGCGCCGCAAGGTGGCGAGCGTGGTGCAACGCTCGGGACTCGACCCGCGTGGCTTCGACGGCAAGGTATTGAGCCAGGTGCTGGCCAGCTATCCGCGTGATGAGCTGTTTCAAAGCTCTGACGAGGAACTATTCGTGACGGCGACGGCAATTGCGCGCAATCACGAGCGGCGCCGCACGCGGGTTTTTCTGCGCCGCGATCGATACGGTTTGTTCTATACCTGCCTGGTGTTTCTGCCGCGCGAGCTGTTCAACACACATCTGCGCCAGCGTATCCAGGAGCTGTTGACGCGCGCGCTGGGTGCGCAGGACGCGCCATTCGATGTGTACTTTTCCGAGTCCATTCTGGTGCGCCTGCAGTTCACCATTCGTGTGCCCCCGGGCGAAGTTCGCACCGTAGATGTCGCTGCACTGCACGATGCGATCCTGGCTGTGGCGCGAGATTGGTCCGCCGATCTGCGTCAGACGCTGGTGCAGGAGGTCGGCGAGGCCGATGCGCGACAGCTGATGGAAGCCTATCTCGACGGCTTCCCTGGCAGCTATCGGGATACTTTCGCGGCGCGTTCGGCGGTGGCCGATATCGCGGATATGGAGAAACTGAGCGCCGCGCGCCCGCTGGTACTGCGGTTGTATCGTGCGCCGGAGGATCCTGAGGACAGGGTCTTCCTCAAAGTTTTTCATCTCGGTGAAGCACCGCCGTTATCCGATCTCCTGCCGGTGCTGGAAAACATGGGCGTGCGATTGATCGGCGAACACCCTTATCGCATCGCAGCGCGCACGCGTGTCGTGTCGATACACGATTTCGAACTGGCGCTCGAAATGCCGACAGATATCGCGGCGATCAATGACGGTTTCGAAACCGCGTTCGTGCGTGTGTGGCGGGGTGACGCCGACAACGACCTGTTGAATCGCCTGGTGCTGACGGCGGGGCTGCGCTGGCGCGAAGTCGCCGTGTTGCGAGCCTACTCGCGTTATCTGAAACAAACGCGGTTCGGTTTCAGCCAGGAGTTCATCCGTGACACGTTGTGCGCGCACGCGCCCATCGCCCGCGCGCTGGTTCGATATTTCCTGCAGCGCTTCGATCCCGAGCGCACTAGCGATGGGCAGGGCGAGCGGGCTGGCGTGCTGGCGATGCTGGACGGGGTTGCGCTGCTCAACGAAGACCGGGTGCTGCGCCGCTATGTAGATCTGATCGAGGCGACCCAGCGCACGAACTATTTTCAAACCGACCCGGACGGGCAGCCTAGGCCTCAGCTGGCATTGAAGTTCGCCCCGCGCCACCTGCGCAACATTCCGCCGCCGGTACCCTTATATGAAATCTTCGTACTGTCGCCGCGTGTCGAGGGTTTGCATCTGCGTGGCGGAGCGATTGCGCGTGGTGGGTTGCGCTGGTCCGACCGGATGGACGACTACCGCACCGAAGTGCTCGGGTTGATGAAAGCGCAGGTGGTAAAGAACGCGGTTATCGTGCCAACGGGGGCGAAGGGAGGCTTCGTGGTGCGCCGGCCACCGGCTGCGCGTGATGCCTATCTCGCCGAAGGCGTCAGGTGTTATAGGGAGTTCATCAGCGGCATGCTCGATGTGACGGACAACATCGTTGCCGGCGCGGTGGTGCCGCCGCCGCGGGTGCGCCGCTACGATGGTGACGATCCGTATCTGGTGGTCGCGGCCGACAAAGGCACCGCCACTTTTTCTGACACCGCCAACGAAGTGTCGGCGGCCTACCAGTTCTGGCTGGGTGATGCGTTCGCGTCAGGCGGGTCAAATGGCTATGACCACAAGCGGATGGCGATCACGGCGCGCGGCGCGTGGATCTCCGTGCAGCAGCACTTCGCCGAGCGCGGCATCGACTCACAGCGTGACGTGATTTCTGTGCTGGGCATCGGCGATATGTCAGGGGATGTATTCGGCAACGGGCTGCTTCGTTCTGCCTCGGTGCAGCTCGTGGCCGCATTCAACCATCTGCACATATTCATCGACCCGCAGCCCGACTCACCGCGCAGCTTCGCCGAACGGCAGCGGCTGTTCGCGCTGCCGCGTTCCGGCTGGAATGACTACGATACGGCTGCGATCTCAACAGGCGGTGGCGTATATTCGCGCACCCAGAAATCCATCGACGTATCGCCGCAGATGCGCGAACGATTTGCGTTGTCCATGGAGCGGTATTCGCCTGACGAACTGATTCATGCGCTGCTGATGGCACCGCTAGACCTGATCTGGAACGGCGGCATCGGCACCTATGTCAAAGGCACCGACGAAAGCCATACCGATGTGGGTGATCGCGCCAACGATGCAATCCGCGTGGACGGCCGCGAACTGCGCGCCAAAGTTTTTGGCGAGGGCGGCAATCTGGGTATGACGCAAGCGGGCAGGGTGGAATTTTCGCTCGCGGGCGGTAGCGTGAATTCCGACTTCATCGACAACGCGGCCGGGGTCGATTGTTCGGACCATGAAGTCAATCTGAAAATTCTGTTCAATCGGCTGGTCGCCGACGGTGACATGACCGTCAAGCAGCGCAACAGCCTGCTGGTGGAGATGACGGAGGATGTCGCCGATCTCGTGCTTGCGAACAACTTTCGCCAGACCCAGGCGCTGTCGATTGCGCAACGCCTGGTGGTTACACGATTGAGCGAGTATCAGCGCTTCATTACGCGTATGGAGGCGGAGCAACGGCTCGACCGTGTGCTGGAAGGCGTGCCCAGCGACGAGGTCCTTGCCGATCGCGCGGATCGGGGTGAAACACTCACCCGGCCGGAGCTTGCGGTGTTGTTGTCATGCGCGAAAACCCATATCAAAGAGCACCTCATCGCATCCCATGTGCACGATGATCCCGTTATCGCCGATGTGATATTCGAGCAGTTCCCGGAGGTCGTGCGGCAGCGGTACGCCGAGGCCGCGCTCTCGCACCGGTTGTTTCGCGAAATTGTCGCAACGATGGTCGCCAACGACGTGGTGCATCACCTCGGCCTGTCGTCGGTCGTGCACCTGACGGAATTCGTGGGCGCAGAGGTGGAAGAAATCGTTCGGGCCTACTACGCGGCAGCGCGCTGCTTCGGCATTCGGGAAGCATTTCGCAGTGTCGAGGCGCTCGATGCAGTGGCCGGTGAGACGCGACTCGAACTGTTGCTGCAGATCACTCAGTTGGCGCGACGCGCGACCCGCTGGCTACTGCGCAATCGTCGTCATGCGCTCGACGTGGGCGCGTTGAGTGCTCATTTTGGGCCGAAGATCGACCGACTGGCGCAATCGCATATCGCTCTGTTCGGGGCCAGCGGCGCCGCTCGCCGTGAGGATCAGATCCGACGTTGGCGGGAAGCTTCCGTAACAGAGGAAGTGGCGCGAACGTGCGCCAACGTGGCGTCGTTGGTTGCGACCCTGCCGATCATCGATGCAGCCGAGCGGCGCGCAGCCGAGCCGCTGCGCGTGGGTTCGGTGTTCGCCACGCTGAATGCGACCCTCGGCATCGACTGGCTCGCGGATCAGCTGGCGCGCTTGACGCCCGCGAGTTTGTGGCAGGCCATGGAACGGGATCTGCTGCTCGACGATCTGCTCACCGACCACGGCGAATTGGCGGCGATCATCCTGCACAAAGGCGCCAGTGACGGCGAAGCTGGGGACGAAGCGACGGCGGTCGATGCGTGGCTGGCCGGGCGCGAGCAATTCGCCAGGGCTTGGCGGACCACGTTGGAAGGCGCGCAACGGGCGTCGCATGCGGATTTTTCGATGCTTTCGATGACCTGCCGGAAATTGCACGACCTGATCAGGACGGCGGACAATCCCTAACCTGACTAAGCAGCGCGGATACGAGCGATGAACTATCACGACATTGAGTATCGCCTCGACGGCAACGTCGCGGTGATCACGGCCAACAGGCCTGCCCAGCGCAATGCGCAGAGCCGGCGCCTTCTCGAAGAACTGGATGTCGCATTCGGCCGGGCCGCCGATGATGCGGCCGTGCGCGCGATCGTCCTGGCCGCATCCGGCGAGCACTTCTCTGGTGGCCATGATCTCGGCTCGGCCGAGGAGCGCGCTGACCGGGAGGCGCGTCCGCTGACGCCGGGATTGCGGGGGCGCTTCGCCCATTCGCGTGACCACTATGTGACCAAGACGCTGCGCTGGCGCGAGCTTCCCAAGCCGACCATCGCCGCGGTGCAGGGCTACTGCATTTTTGCCGGGTGGATGGTGGCGTCCGCGATGGATCTCGTCTTCGCTGCGGATGATGCGATGTTCCTGGGCGCCAACTTCCAGTACTTCTCGATCCCCTGGGATATGCCACCGCGCAAGGCGAAAGAGATGTTGTTCGAGAGCCGCCTCATCGACGCTGCCGAGGCACACGAACTCGGGCTCGTGAATCGTGTATTCGAGCGCGCGGCTTTGCTGCCGAAGACACTCGAATACGCACACCGCATTGCGGCGAACGACCCGTTTCAGTTGCGCATGATCAAGCTGGCCGTGAATCAGATGCAGGATCAGCAGGGATTCGCAGCGCATATCTCGGCCGCGCACACCATGCATATCCTGTCATCGGAGGGCGAGAAGGATCCCGACTACGCGCTGGCGGTTCCGGCTGGGAAGCGCCGTCCGATGGTCGAGCGCGCGTTCGAGAACTACGCGCTCGCCAAGAAGCAGCGTTGAACGTCGCCGGCTCGTTGCCGAGTCACTGCGGCGGCGGTTTGCGGAAATTCAGGATGAACTGATCGGTCTTGCCGCGGATCGCGGGATCGAATACGGCCAGCGAATGGTCATCCTCGGGATGACGCAGCAGCGCGCTGGTATCCACCAGTTCGAAACCCGCTGCGGTGATTTCGTCGACGACGACGGACTCATCCACCCGATGCAGCGTACCCACGTCACGTGCACCGGAATCGGCGGCCGCAGCGTGGTCGATGACAGCGAAGGTGCCGCCGCTCTGCAGAATTGTCAGCAGGCCTTGCAGCAGCGCGACGCGATCCACTTTCAGATTGATCAGATCGTGGTAATTTAACGCGGTGAACACCAGATCCACCGATTCCGGCGCAAGCCCCCAGTCCTGATTGTCTGCCGCCGTAACATTCGGCAGGCGTCCGTTGGCGAGCCGTTCCGGCGCGAGGCGCGTCGCGACCACATGGCCCGTGTCCCCTACCGTACGCGACAGCAGTTCCGTGAAATAGCCGCCACCGGCTACCAGTTCGAATACGACGTCGCCGGGTTCGACCTCGAAATAGGTGAGGATCTGCGCCGGCAGGCGGTCCGCATCGCGCGCGACGTCTTCGGCCGGGCGGTTGGGATCTGCCACCGCGGCCGCAATCGAGGCAGGAGTCTCTGGCAACGGTCGCTCGCTGACCGTTGTCACCGTCGCCGGCTCGAGCTGCAGCGGCACTTGCGTGGCCGGCGGCGCAGCATCGGCGCCACTTGCATCACTGGCGGGTTCGGCGCTGCATCCGGATAGTGCGGCGCAACAGCACGCCGCGATGAACAGGCGCATGGCGCGCTGTACGACAGAAGAATCAGGGACGGTGTTCAATGTCATGGCGGTATCTCTGGGGCGGTTCCGGAACGGTGCGCTCTACTATGCCGCAACGCTGCGGTGATCACATCTGTGCCGCGGCATAAGGAAAGCCCCGCGGTGCGGGGCTTCGTCGACTCGAAATGCGCTCAATCCCAGGTAAGCGCGCCACCGGTCTGGTATTCGGTGACGCGGGTTTCGAAGAAGTTCTTTTCCTTCTTCAAGTCCATGATCTCCGACATCCATGGGAATGGATTTTTCACACCAGGAAACTGTTCGGCGAGCCCAATCTGCGCCAGGCGCCGGTTTGCTATGAACTGCAGGTATTCGGCCATCATGTTGGCATTCATTCCAACCACGCCGCGCGGCATCGTGTCGCGTGCGTATTCGATTTCCAGCTGCGTACCTTCGAGAATCATCTGCGAGGCGCGGTTCTTCATATCGTCGTCCCACAACTGGGGATTTTCGAATTTGATCTGATTGATTACGTCGATGCCAAAGTTCACGTGCATCGATTCATCGCGCAGGATGTACTGAAACTGCTCCGATGTGCCTGTCATCTTGTTGCGTCGGCCCATCGACAAGATCTGGGTGAAGCCGCAGTAGAAGAAGACGCCTTCGAGTACGCAGTAATACGCGATCAGATTCTTCAGCAGGTCTTTATCCGTTGCCGTGCTGCCGGTGGTGAAGGTGGGGTCGGAGATTTCGCGTGTGTACTTCAACGCCCAGGAAGCCTTGCGGGCGACGGCGGGAACCTCGTGGTACATGTTGAAGATCTCACCTTCATCCATGCCCAGCGACTGAATCACATACTGATACGCGTGGGTGTGGATCGCCTCCTCGAATGCCTGGCGAAGCAGATACTGCCGACATTCCGGATTCGTGATGAGCCGGTAGATGCCGAGCACCAGATTGTTCGCCACCAGCGAGTCGGCCGTTGAGAAGAATCCAAGGCTGCGTTTGACGATGCGGCGCTCGTCCTCGGACAGCGCGTCGTCCGTCTTCCACAGCGCGATATCCGCCGTCATGTTGATTTCCTGCGGCATCCAGTGATTCGCGCAGCCGTCGAGGTATTTCTGCCACGCCCAGTCGTATTTGAATGGCACCAGCTGGTTCAGATCGGCGCGGCAGTTGATCATCCGTTTCTGATCGACTGTCACCCGCCCCAACGAATCCTCGTGGGCGCGAAATTCCGCGCCCGCATCGAGCGCAGCCACTGCCGCCTGGGCGCGTTCGAGATTGCTGCGCGCCTCGGCGGCCGACGTGGCTGGCATGACCACTTCCGTCACCGCCGCGCGTTCCTGGATGGGTTCGCGCGGCACGGCTGCGGCGGCACGCGCTATGGGCGTTTCGTCCGTCGGCACCGATGGCGGCGCCGCTGATTGCGCTGTGTCGTTCGTGTCGTATTCGTCCCAGCTGAGCATGGTCCTATCCTCCTTGATGACTACTGGCACGCTTCGCAGGTGGGGTCGTCGATCGCGCACGCCAACGGCACTTCCGCCGGGTCTGCGAACGCCGCTTCCGCGGCGCCGGATGCGATGCCCGACGCCGACACCGCGTTGAGGCGGCCACGATCGACAGTTGATTTCTCGGCGCTCGTAGCACTGAGCGCACGCAGGTAGTACGTCGTCTTCAGACCGCGGATCCACGCCATGCGATAAGTCACATCCAGCTTTTTGCCGGATGCGCCGGCAATGTACAGATTCAGCGATTGCGCCTGGTCGATCCACTTCTGGCGGCGCGCACCGGCGTCGACCAGCCAGCGGGGTTCCACTTCAAACGCCGTGGCGTAGAGCTGTTTGAGCTCTTCAGGTACGCGGTCGATGGCCTGCAGAGAACCGTCGTAGTATTTCAGGTCGTTCACCATCACCTTGTCCCACAGATCCAGCGCTTTGAGGTCGTGCACCATGTAGGGGTTGACCACCGTGAACTCGCCGGACAAATTCGATTTCACGTACAGGTTCTGATACGTCGGTTCGATGGATTGTGAAACCCCGGTGATGTTGGCGATTGTTGCGGTCGGTGCAATCGCCATCACGTTGGAATTGCGCATGCCGTTGGTTTTCACCTTGCTGCGCAGAACATCCCAATCCAGGGTCGAGTCGAAGTTGGCCTCCAGATATTGCTTGCCGCGCTCACGTTCCAGTTGCTTGAGCGAATCCAGCGGCAGCACGCCGCGGCTCCACAGCGAACCTTCGAAGCTGGCGTAGCTGCCGCGCTCCCTGGCCAGTTCGCTGGAAGCCTCGATCGCGAAATAGCTCACGGCCTCCATCGACTGATCGGCAAACGTCACCGCGGCCTGGGAGCTGTAGGGAATGCGCAGTTCGTAGAGCGCATCCTGAAATCCCATGATGCCGAGTCCCACCGGGCGGTGGCGCATATTCGATGCCCTCGCCTGGGGTACCGAGTAATAGTTGATGTCGATGACGTTATCGAGCATGCGCACCGCACTCGTTACCGTGCGGCGCAACTTCTCCAGATCCAGGCCGTCCTGGGTGACGTGCTGCACCAGGTTGATGGAGCCCAGGTTGCACACGGCAATTTCATCGCGAGACGTGTTGAGTGTGATCTCGGTGCAGAGATTCGATGAGTGCACCACGCCGACATGCTGCTGTGGCGAACGCACGTTGCAGCTGTCCTTGAAGGTGATCCACGGGTGGCCCGTTTCAAACAACATCGACAGCATCTTGCGCCACAGATCCTGTGCGCGAACCCGCTTGAACAACGGCAGCTCGCCGGTTTCAGTGAGGCGCTCGTAGTGGTTGTAACGATGCTCGAACGCAGCACCGTATAGATCGTGGAGATCGTTCACGTCGCTGGGTGAGAACAGCGTCCAGGTGCCGTCCTCGAAGACGCGCTTCATGAACAGATCGGGCACCCAGTTGGCCGTATTCATATCGTGCGTGCGGCGGCGATCGTCGCCAGTGTTTTTGCGCAGTTCGATGAACTCTTCAATGTCGAGGTGCCAGGTTTCCAGGTACGAGCACACCGCACCCTTACGTTTGCCGCCCTGATTCACGGCCACCGCCGTGTCGTTGACCACCTTCAGGAACGGCACCACCCCCTGTGATTTGCCGTTGGTGCCTTTGATATAGGCACCGAGTGCGCGCACGGGCGTCCAGTCGTTACCGAGCCCGCCGGCCCATTTGGATAGCATCGCGTTGTCGTGAATAGCGCGATAAATCCCGTCCAGATCGTCCGGTACTGTGGTGAGGAAGCATGACGAGAGTTGCGGGCGCAGGGTGCCTGCGTTGAACAGCGTTGGCGTGGAGCTCATGTAGTCGAACGTCGACAACAGATCGTAGAACTCGATGGCCCGTGCGGTTCGGTCGGCCTCTTCCTGAGCCAGCCCCATGGCGACGCGCATGAAGAATATCTGCGGCAGCTCGAAGCGCACGTCGTTGCTGTGAATGAAGTAGCGGTCGTACAGCGTCTGCAACCCGAGGTAGGTAAAGAGATGATCGCGTTCGGGCCGCAACGCCGCGCCGAGTGCGGCGAGATCGAATTTGCGCAGCTCGGGCGACACCAGCTCAAGTGTCGCGCCGCGTTCGATGAATGCCGACAACGCGTCCGGGTAGACGTCGCGCATCTGCGTTTGCGTAGCGCGATAGTCGCCGGCGGCCGCGCCCGGAGCCTGCACGCCCAGAAAGGCCAGCGCTTCGGCGCGCAGGCCATCCAGCAGGATGCGCGCCGTGACGTAGGTGTAGTTCGGCTCTTCTTCCACCAGCGTGCGCGCGCTGATCAGCACCGACGTGGCGACATCCTGTTCAGAGATGCCATCGTACATATTCGTGAGCGCCTCAGAGATGATGCGTTCTGCGTCCACGTCCTTCTGCCCCGCGCATGCTTCGCCAACAACTGTGCGAAGGCGCGCGACATCCAGTGGCGCGCGCGTTCCGTCAGCGAGCGTGACCGACAGCGATGCCTGCGCCGGTTTGCTGGGCACGCCACGTTCGGCGCGCGTGCGCGCACGGCTCTCGCGATACAACACGTAGTCGCGCGCCACCTTGTGCTCGCCAGAGCGCATCAGTGCGAGTTCTACCTGGTCCTGGATGTCTTCGATGTGCAACGTGCCGCCGGATGGAAAGCGGCGCGCGAAGGTGGCGGTGATCTGATCGACCAGGCTCTTCACCAGTTCGCGGATGCGCGGCGATGCGGCTGCTGTGCCACCTTCGACGGCGAGAAATGCTTTGGTAATGGCGACAGCGATCTTGCTGTCGTCGTAGGGCACAACAAATCCATTGCGTTTGATCGTGCGCAACTGTCCCGGAGCCGTCGCTGCGATGGACGCCGGGATCGGATCGGCGGCCGCTTTCTGGGCGGTGGGGTTGACGTTGGTGCGCGGTAGCGGTTCCGTTTGCATAGCTGGCGGTTCTCCCCGTTCTTGGTCTGTATCTGTGTGAGTAATCGGTCTGTTTCGGGTGTTTTCGGTCGGCGCGGTGAACACAATACCTTGTGTTTTATGCCATCCCTCAATGGCACGCCTCCCCGCCACAAATGGCGGTCTTTCCGCCACTGCAATGCCATGAATCCTGAGGATTTTCGAGCGCCAGCGGGCCCGCTCGAGGATCAGAAGGAAACAATGGTCAACCCCTACATCTTGGGTTCTGCGGCGCGGGACATACAAGATAATGCGTCGCGTGCCCGAAATGCAAGGCGCAAAGCTGGGGATAAGCTGTGCTCAGACGGTGCACAGCCAGTGCATGGATTCTCACCCGTTCGGGGCGGTTTGGGGCGCTCCTCTTGCCGGGGTTGGGACCACTAGATATTGTGGTCACGCAGTTTCGTGCGCAGGGGGAGGAACGGCGCTTGAAATACGTGCTCGCCATCGATCAGGGGACATCCAGCTCACGCGCCATGGTGCTCGACGCCACCGGGCGGGTGCATGGCCAGGCGCAGCGCGAGTTCGACCAGTCATTCCCGCACGATGGCTGGGTGGAGCACGACCCGCAGGTGTTGTGGCAGACCGTGCTGGATACATCGCGCGGCGCCCTGGTTGACGCCGGCATCGAGGCGACTGAGCTCGCTGGAATCGGCATCACCAATCAACGCGAGACGACGCTGGTGTGGGATGCCGCCACAGGCGAGCCCGTATACAACGCCATCGTATGGCAGGATCGCAGGACGGCGGCGCGCTGTGAGCAGATTCGCGCGGACGGCATGGCACAGACGATCGCCCACGCCACCGGGTTGGTGGTGGATCCGTATTTCTCCAGCACGAAGATCGCCTGGTTACTGGAGAACGTCGCGGGACTGCGCGCGCGGGCCGAGCGGGGCGAGTTGCGCTTTGGCACCGTCGACAGTTTTCTCATCTGGCGTCTGACCGGTGGTGCGCGCCACGTCACCGATGCCACCAATGCGTCGCGCACGCAGCTGTTCAACATCGGCGAACAGCGTTGGGACGACCCATTGCTGCGGTACTTCGACATTCCACGCTCGCTATTGCCGCAGGTGCTCGATTGCGCAGCCGACTACGGGGTGGCTCAGACGCAGTGGCTGGGAGCCCCCGTGCCGATTCTGGGCGTGGCAGGGGATCAGCAGGCAGCGCTCATAGGCCAGGGCTGCGTGGCGCCGGGCATGACCAAATGCACGTACGGTACCGGTTGCTTTTTGGTAACCAACACCGGGGATTCCCTGATTCGCTCCACACAGGGCCTGTTGTCGACGGTGGGCTATCGCATCGGGGGCGCCACAACCTATGCCGTCGAGGGCAGCATCTTCGTCGCGGGTGTGGCCGTGAAGTGGCTGCGTGACGTGCTGCGTATTGTCGATACGGCTGCCGCAACCGAGGTCGCGGCACGCCGCGCGGGCGTTGCGGCGGGGGGTGTCTATGTCGTGCCGGCATTCACCGGACTCGGCGCACCGCACTGGCGCGCTGACGCGCGCGGGTTGATCTGCGGGCTGACGCTGGACAGCGATCGCGACGATCTGATTGCCGCCACGCTCGCAAGCGTCGGCTACCAGACCCATGACCTGCTCGCGGCGCTGGCGCGCGACGGCGCAACCGTGAATTGTCTGCGCGTCGACGGCGGCATGGTGGCCAATGATTGGTTGTGTCAGTTTCTGGCGGATATCGCTGACGTTCGGGTCGAACGGCCAGCGGTGACCGAAACCACCGCGCTCGGTGCCGGGATGCTCGCAGCACTGGGCAGCGGGCTGGTGGAATCGTTGCCGCAGGCAGCAGCGCTGTGGCAGCTGGAAGCGGGTTTTGCGCCAGGCATGCCGGCCGAACAGCGTGCGACGCTGCTGCGGGGATGGTCGGATGCAGTGGCGCGCGCGCTTGGGGTGGCCGCGTCGTAGCGAGGTCCGCGCGGCCTGCAGGTCGCGTCCACTACAATGTCGTTACAAGCGCTCCTCGCCTGCCATACATCGCGGCCCGACGCCTCACCTAGAATGACGGGAACCAAGAGTGTGGACCCGTTGATGGCCGCGACGCTCTCACATCACATTGCGCATCTCATGACGCGCCGACGCCGGTCCCTGGTGACCGCGGTGTCGCTCGTCGCGTATGCGCTGCTGTTGTGGGTGGGATCATCCGCGGGGCGATTGGATCTGAGTGGCGGCGGTGTGAGCGTGAGCATCCTCATGCTGATCGTCGGTGTGGTGCTGCTGGGTTTTACGATCACTACCGATGTGCGCTTCGGCGCCATGAAAGAATCGTTGGGGCTGGTGCTCGTGCTGTGGGCGTGCGTCAGCTGCGTGCTGACAGCTGCCTTCGGATCGGGCCCATTGCGCATGGTGCTGCTGGGCGTCGTCCTGCCCGGACTGACATTTGCGGCCATGCATCTGCCGCGCGCGCAGCTGCGGTTAATTGCGATGCTGACATGGATCACGTTCAGCGCGTCGATCGTCCTGGGAATCAGCCGCGCTTGGCCGACGGAAGGTGCCGAAGAGCTCGCGATCTGGTTGTGCTACAGCGCGCTGCTGCTGCTGGCGCTGTTCGTGGCCGACAGCGTGGCCCGGTTGCGCGAACAGTTGACGGGGCGGTCGGACGAGCTGGAAGCCGCATTGGCGCGCGTGCGCGAAATGGCGATGCGCGATGATCTTACCGGGCTCTACAATCGCCGCCAGTTGATGGAGTACCTCAATCGTCAGAAGGCGCTGGCCGACCGCGGCTCGCTGGCGTTCGCGCTGTGCTATGTCGATCTCGATCACTTCAAGCGCGTCAATGATTACTTCGGTCACAAACAGGGTGACGAAGTGCTCAAAGCGTTTGCGGAGATTGCGCTGAAGGTGGTGCGGGAGGGTGACTTCGTTGCGCGCATCGGCGGGGAGGAGTTCGTATTGGTGCTCACCAACGCCAATCTGGCGGACGCGGTGCAGGTTTCCAACCGTCTGCGCCGGCAGACGCAGTTGATGATCATCGATCCCAAAGCACCGGACTTTACGGTCACGGCATCGGTCGGGGTCGCCGCCTACCGCGCTCGTGAACCCGTCGAGCAGTTGATGAGTCGCGCGGACACGGCGATGTATGCGGCGAAGACGCAAGGTCGAAACCGTGTCGTGGTAGCACCGGAGACTGAGACGCGCGCCATATCGCCGGCTGCGGGCAGGTGACCGGCGCAGCTCAAATCAGTTAGGCTGGCTCCGCCTATCCCGGCGCAACCGCTTGCGCCGAAGCCGGAGTAAAAGGACGTGGACCGGCGAACTCACGCTCGACAGCCCATCTCAATCGGAGCCCTCGTACACCCTCAGAAGGGACGCTCGTGGCTGTGTGCGATTCGGGACTTCTGCCAGGGCGGCATGTTGCTGGTCGGCACCGGCGGCACGCGCTCGTTACTGGCGACGGGGGCCGAGCCGAAATCCGGCGATCCACTGAACCTGCACTTCACCGTGCCAACCCCGCAGGGCGAACAACATTTCCGGATGCAGGCCGAAATATCGCGCGTGCTGGATTCCGGCAATGGCATGGGCATTCGCTTTCCCACTGCACTCTCCCCAAAGACCTTTAGCGTGCTCATGGATTTCGCCGTCGCCTCCGGGATGGTGGCGAGCAGCGCCGCCGATCTGGCGCGAGGCCGCAAGCCCGAAGAGGTGAAGCAGGAAGCCGAGGCCGAACAAGCCATCGGCGAGATTCCAGAGTCATTCCTTCGCGACCGTCGCATTCGCGAGGCGGACGCCGAGAAGGTTAAAGATCAACTGCGGCGTGTCACCAGTCGCGCCGTCAATCGCATCTCCAAGCTGTTCTTCGAAAAGTGCGACCGCGATCTGCTGTTGAAGGCGCGTGATGCCGGCACCAATGCCGTGCAGATGATGTACTTCGACGGCCTGGATCAGCTGGAGAAGCAGCGCGAGGCGATTCGCACCAAATTCGGACGCGCGGTGATGGCGCAGATCGACCAAATCTCCGATCTCGAGTCGGTGCTGGAAAAGCGCCGACGCCGCGAAACCGGCAGCAGTCTCAAACTGCAACTGGTCGATACGGACGAATTCGAGGACTGGCTGGCGGTCGCCGAGGTCATTTCCAAAACCGAGAACCGCTTCAGTGATGCGCTGCTCGAGATCCGCTCGCGGCTGGGGATGATTGCAAAACCCTGGGGGCATAAGGATGTCGTTCCCGTGGGTCCGGCAGCGCTCGCGTGGGCATTTGACGACGCGATCGCCGGTATCGAGGTCCGCCGCCAGGTGCGCCAGGACATCTACAAAGAGTTCGAAGTGGTGATGCACGGCGTACTGGTCAATCTGTACCCCGCCATCATAAAAATGTTGGAAGACAGCAGCGTATTTCCATCCTCCGAAGAATTGCGCGAGGCGATGGCTCGCTCCATGCGACGCAGCTTGCCGAAGCCGCGTCCAGTTCCGCAGCAGAATTACCAGGAACTGGAAGGCCCTGTGCGCGAAGCCGCCATGGCGGCCGATGGCATCTCGATGGCGCCGCGCGCCAATTTCAATCCGTACGAGCAGCGCGAAGGCGGCACGGCCGAAGTCTACAAGGCCGCCCGTGAGCTATTGAACCTGGGTCGGCGCGCACGCCGTATGCAGGGCACCGGCGACGAAGTGAAGTTTGCGCCGCCCAATGCGCCGCCGGAGCAACGTTACGAGCCGCGCGACATCCTGCAGGCCATCACCCAGATCGAAACCGAACTCGGTGATGCGCCGCTGACGGATCGGCGCTTGAAGCCGCGCCTGATGCAGGTGCTCAAGCAGAGTCACGGCGAAGCCAAGGCGTTCGGCGAAGAGCTGTACGACACCCTCGACGTCATGGAAAACCTGGTCGACTCCATCGAGCAGGACAAGCTGCTCACTGATGGCATTCGCGATTGGGTCAAACGCCTCGAACTGACACTGAACAAGCTCGCGACCAAGGATCCGGAGTTCCTGGATCACGACGGCGATCGCCCCCACTCCGCAGTGCAGGTGTTGAACCAGTTGGCGCGACTGGGTAACTCCCAGGACGTCAAGGTTGGCATCGACCGGGAAGTGGGGCGGCAGGTCGATGAACTGCTGGAACGCATCGTCAAGGATTACGACCGCAACCCGGAAATCTTCGAAGACGTCCTGGAACAACTGAGCCCGCTGGTCGACCGACAGGCCAAAGCCTATCGCGGCAACGTCGAGCGGACGGTTCGTGCCAGCGAAGGACAGCAGAAACTCGCGCGGGCGCGCCGCGCCGTGGCGCAACGTCTGCAACCGCGTCTGGCTGGCAGAGATGTCCCGGAACTGTTCCTGAAACTGTTGAACCCGGGCTGGCGCAACCTGCTGGTACATACCCACCTGCGGCACGGCCCGAACAGCAACGAGTGGCGCGACGCGGCGGCAACGGCCGACGAGGTGCTGTCCCAGCTGAACGGAGAATCGAAGCCCGGTGATGCGGGATACGTGGCGCCCGAAGCCTTGTTGAAGCGGGTGGTGAGCGGGCTCAACAGCATCTCCTTCGAACCGGGCAAGCGCACACCGCTGGTGATGGGTCTGTCCGACGCGCTGGTCGGTGATACGACGGGCGCCAAGAAAAAGGTTCACGTCACACCCGTTGGCGACAACGACACGGAGAAGGCGCTCGGTCTCGATGGCCTGTTGCCGGACGCTTCGCCTTCGATTGAAACCGACGACGCAGACATCCGAAAGAACTGGAGCCGCGCGTTGGACCGCGCCCGTCGCATCAGCGTCGGTGAATGGCTGGCGATGACCGATGAAGGCAAGCCGCTGATTCTGTCGGTGGCGTTCATCGGCGATGACTACAGCTCCTTCGTGCTCGTCAACCGTAAAGGGGTCAGGACGCGGGAAATCGCGCTGAAGGATATGGCGGACGGGCTGCACGAAGGCCTGGTGACGCTGCTCGACGACTTCGACCTGCCGCTGATGGAGCGCGCCTCGCAGCGGATGTTGCAGAACATGCACAACAAGCTGACGTACCAGGCGAGCCACGATGAGCTAACGAGTTTGCTCAACCGCAAGGAATTCGAGCGCAGCATCAACGCGGCGATCGAGTCAGCGAAGGCAACCAGCGTTCAGCATGTGCTGCTGTATCTCGATCTGGACCAGTTCAAGATCGTCAATAACAGCAGCGGCCACACGGCCGGCGACGAAATGCTGAAGATGGTTGGCAAGCGGCTTGTCGACGGGCTTGCCGATATTCCGGCCACAGTGGCCCGGCTGGGCGGTGACGAGTTCGGTGTGCTGCTCACCAATGTCGAAACGGAAGCTGCGCGCGAAGTGGCAGACCGGTTGCTGAAGCTGGTGCGCGAGCAACGCTTCGACTGGGAAGACCGGCACTTTTCGCTCTCGACCAGCATCGGCATCGTATTCATCGACGAGGCCACGCAGAACGCGGACAGCGCCATGCGCAGCGCGGACGAAGCCTGCTACGCCGCCAAGGACGCGGGCCGCAATCGCGTGCAGGAATACGAACTGGGCGATGCGCGCATGATGCGCCGGCGTGGCGTCATGGAGTGGGTCACGCAACTGGACAAGGCCGTAGACGACGGCCGGCTGATTCTCAACTGTCAGAGGATTGCGCCGGTTGCGGCCGGCAACGGCGTTGCAGATCACTACGAGATTCTGTTGACCATGCGCGATGAACTGGGTGATCTGATGCCGCCCAGCGAATTCATCCTGGCAGCCGAGACATACAACCGCGTCACGATGGTCGACCGGTGGGTCGTCGAGAACGTTCTATCGTGGATGGCTGATCATCGTAGTTCACTGGATTCGGTTGGCGCATTTTCGATCAACGTTTCTGGGCACTCGGTGAACGACGAATCGTTCGCCGACTTCGTGCTCGAACAGTTCTCACGCACCCAGGCGCCCACCAGCAAAGTCTGTTTCGAGATCACCGAGACGGCCGCGATTGCCAACCTCGACAACGCCCGCGATTTCATGAACCGCATGAAGATCATCGGTTGCCGATTCTCACTGGACGATTTCGGCACCGGGCTGTCGTCGTACTCGTATCTGCGCAATCTGCCGGTGGACTACGTCAAGATCGACGGCGTCTTCGTGAAAGAACTTGTGACCAGTCCGGGCGACTATGCAGTGGTGCGTTCGATCAACGAGATCGGCCACTATCTGGGTAAAAAGACGATCGCGGAGTTCGTCGAAAACGATGAGATTCTTGCCCAGCTGCGCGAGATCGGGGTCGACTATGCGCAGGGCTACGGCATCGAAAAACCCGGCCTGCTGGCGAATCTGAAGCTCGCCTGAACCGCCCCCGCGATTAGCTGCGGCTCAGCAGAAACTCAAGCAGTGCCTTCTGCGAGTGCAGCCGGTTGCCGGCCTCGCTCCACACCACAGCGCGGGGATCATCCAGCACGTCGGCGCTCACCTCGTCACCGCGGTGCGCGGGCAGGCAGTGCATGAACAGCGCCTCACGATCGGCCAGATCGAGCAGCTTCGAATTCACCTGATAGCCGGCGAAACAGGCGCGACGCTTGGACTGCTCGGTCTCATGCCCCATCGAGTACCACACGTCTGTCACCACCAGGTGGGCGCCGCTGACGGCTTCCTGCGGTGAGGCGGCCAGCGTGACACTGTTGCTCTTCGCCAGCAGCGCCGCGTCTGGTTCGAATCCCTTGGGGCAGGCGATTTTCAACCTGAATCCGAATTGACGCGCGGCGGCGATGTAGCTGTTGCACATGTTGTAGCCGTCGCCGACGAACGCCACGGTCTTGCCCTGGATTGGCCCGCGATACTCGACGAACGTCTGCACGTCCGCGAGCAATTGGCACGGATGTGCCTGTGCGCTCATCGCGTTGATCACCGGTACGCTCGCGGCACGGGCGAAGGTCTCGACGTCGTCGTGCGCCAGTGTGCGCAACATGATGATGTCGACCATTTCGGACAGCACGCGCGCCGTATCCTCGATGGGTTCACCGCGCCCCAGTTGTGTGTCGTTGGGGCTCATGAATATGGCGTGACCACCGAGCTGCTGCATGCCGGCTTCGAATGCAACACGCGTCCGGGTGGAGGACAGGTCGAATACCATGGCCAGCGTACGGCCGCGCAACGGCTCGTAGAGGGTTCCCGACTGACGCATGCGCTTGTACTCGGCACCGCGCTCGATGAGCGCGCCCAATTCCTCGGGGCTGAAGTCGTCCAGCGTCAGAAAATGCCGGGTCACGATGCCCCCGGTGATGGATCCTTGATCAGCTTCACGACGCGCGCAACGATCTCGTCGGCCTGGGCGTCAGTGAGAATGAGGGGCGGCAACAGGCGGATGACCCGCTCGTGGGTCACGTTGATCAACAGGCCGCTGGCCAACGCCTGTTTGACGATCGTGGGACACGGCGCGTCCAGCTCGATACCGAGCATCAATCCTTTGCC
>JAQBCT010000421.1:0-20225 GCA_032124855.1 Gammaproteobacteria bacterium | reverse complement strand
CGTCGAGATGTTTCGCACCGTGTGCCCCGAACTGGAATATGAGGGCAACCGCGCAATCGTGCTGATGGCGAAGCGCAAACTCCCTGAAGCACAGCTACGTGAATGCTTCGCCGCCGCGCTGACGTACCACAAGCGCAAGCTCATTCGCACAAGGCGCGGATGAAACCCGCCACCACGCGTATCAAGCTGCCTCCCCTTCTGCAGCACCGCGCCCGTGCGTTGGGCGATGAGGGCGAAAGGTGGTTGGCCAACGTAGGTGATCTGGTCAATGGAATTGCAGGGAATTGGCAACTCTCGATCGAAGCGCAGATCAGCGGGGGTACCGAGGCGTTGGTATTCGCTGTGGCGCGCGCCGGCGAACGCGCCGTGCTGAAGATCGGTCTGCCGCGCAGTCTCGGCAATGAGGCGTATGCGCTGCAGCTGGCCAACGGTTTGGGATATGCGCGACTGCTGGCATTCGACGCCGGCCGCGATGCGATGCTGCTGGAGCGGCTCGGTGAGCGGCTGGCGGATTCCGGATTCGCACTACAGCGACAGATCGAAATTATCTGCGCCACCTTGCAGCGTGCGTGGCGCGCCGTTGAGCACACCGGCCCGCTGACGACGGGCGCCCAACAGGCGCAGCGCCAAGCCCACTTCATTCGCAGCCAATGGGCCACGCTGCGCCTGTCGTGTGCCGTCGCGGTGAAGGAACGTGCGCTCGACTATGCCGTCGCGCGCGAGGCGGCGTTCGACGCGGCGCGCAGTGTTCTGGTGCATGGTGATGCGCACATCTGGAATACGCTGCGCGTGCCGGGGCAATCCGCAATGGAGCCGGACAGCTACAAGCTCGTTGACCCGGATGGACTGTTTGCCGAACCGGCCCTGGATCTGGCGATTTCGCTTCGGGAGTGGCGCGGCGAGCTGCTGGCCGGCGACACGCTGGCACTCGGCAGGCAACGCTGCGCCTTGCTCGCGCGCCTGACGGGCGTCGATAGCACTGCGATCTGGCAGTGGGCGTTCATCGAGCACGTTTCGTGCGGGCTGCTGGATCTGCAGCTGCGTGATGTGGAAAATGCGGATCAGCACTTCGCCATTGCCCAGCGCTGGCTCGGGCAATGAACGCGTGCGATGTGCACGGCGTCTGACTTTTTCGCGGAGGTGACACACCATGTCCAAGTATCTGTTCGTCTATCACGGCGGCAGCGCGCCGCAGACCGAGGCCGAGGGCAAGCAGGCCATGCAGGCGTGGCAACAATGGTTCGCATCGATGGGTAGCGACGTGATCGATGCTGGCAGCCCGGTGGGCCAATCAACCACGGTGTTGGGCGATAGCAAAGTGGTGGGCAACGGCGGCGCTAATCCAGCCACGGGTTACAGCGTCGTCGCGGCAGATAGCATCGCCGATGCCATCGCCAAGGCGAAGGGCTGCCCGATTCTGTCGAGCGGCGGCTCCGTGGAACTGGCCGAAACATTTGATCCGTAGGCGGGATGTGTCGCGGTTGATACACCATGAAACGCACCACGCTTGAACGCATCGCGCCGCTGGATGAGTTGCGCCGTCATCCGGCGCTTCACGAAGTGAACCCGGCAGCGTTTCATCTCGACAATCAAAATTTCCTGCATTTTCACGATTTCGATGATGGAATTTTTGCCGACGTGCGTCTGGCGAAGGGATTCCTGCGATTGCCGGTTTCGTCTCGCGCGGAACAGGCCGAACTGCTGGGGCAGATCCACGAACGCCTGGCAGCCCTGGACGCTCACTTCGAGTGCAGGCGCCGCGGGACGAAGCGACGGATGCACACCAGCGGCATTGAGAGGAGCTTGCGTCATGGCCAACGCCGATCACCCGGATAACGAACCGTTCAGTTACCACGACACGAAACGCGGCACGGTGCGAATTGCGCGCGGCGCTCGAACCGTCACCACGCTGCGGGGGCGCGATGCCGAACGATTCCTCGCAAAGTTGGAATCGGCGAGCGCGGAAGAAGCGCAACGGGCGATGGCAAAGGCGACCGGACATTTCAAACACGGCAACGAACGCCTTGCGAAAGCGCACCCGCGCGCATGACAGTCGCGCGCCACGGTAGTGACGAAGGTTTCGCCAAACGCGGAAAATTGAACGATCCTGATTCCAACGACGGGGCGCGGAGACGAATTCAATGTGGCGATTTGTTCGAAACGTAGCCGCCTGCCTCGTCGGCATACTGTTGGGTGGCGGCGTCAACATGGCAATCGTCGTGTTGGGGCCGATGTTCATTCCGCCCCCCATCGGTGTCGATGTTTCCGATGCGGACTCGCTGAGGCTGTCCATCCATCTGTTTGAACCCCGACATTTCGTTGCGCCCTTCCTGGCACATGCGCTCGGCACGTTGCTTGGATCGCTGGCTGCCTACCTGATTGCGGCGCGAAACAGAGCCGCGATGGCCTATGTCGTAGGAGTGTTCTTCCTGGCGGGCGGCGTTGTCGCTTCGTTCATCATTCCGGCGCCGGTCTGGTTCATCGCGCTCGACCTGGTCGTGGCATACATCCCGATGGCGTGGCTCGCCGTACACCTGGGTCGACGCGTGGCTGTTCGTCTTGGGCGCGCGGGCTAGTGATCTCATTTCGAACAGATCTCGCGGGCGTGGACTGGGAAGCACTGAAGCAGGATCTGATTGCCGATGATTTTCACAACGGACGCACCACCGCGCAGCTGCGCCTGTCGTTCGAAAACAGTGCCCACGTCGCGATGGGATTCGACGGAGCGCGGTGTATCGCCAACGGGCGGCTGTTGTCGGATGGCGTGGGCAATGCCTATGTCATCGACGTGTGGACGCACAGCGCGTATCGGCGCCAGGGCATTGCGCGCAAGACCATGCAGCTGCTGATGGACGCCGTGCCGGGTCAGCACGTGTATCTGCAGACCGACGATGCGATTGCCTTCTATGAACGGCTAGGATTCACGCGGCAACCGGAGGGTATGAGCATCATCGTGGGACGCTACCTGCACAACACGACGCGTGATGATTGAGCGGCGCATCCACATCTTTGGCGCGTCTGGCTCGGGCACTACCTCACTGGGCGCAGCGCTCGCGGCCGCGCTCGATGCGCCTCACGTGGATTGCGACACTTATTACTGGCAACCCACCGATCCGCCCTACACCCGGGCGAACGATCGCGACATTCGCCTTCGTCTGCTGCAGAACGCGATCGCGGGGTTGCCGTCGTGGGTACTGTCCGGGTCGATGTGCGGCTGGGGAGATCCGCTGATGCACCGCATCACGCTCGCGGTGTTTATGCATCTCGATCCGGCGATTCGCCTGGCGCGCGTTGCGGAGCGCGAGCGAGCACGGTTTGGTTCGCGGATCGAAGCGGACGGGGACATGCACGCGCAGCATCACCAGTTCATGACCTGGGCGGCCAGCTACGATGACGCCGCAGCGCCCACGCGCAGTCTCGCGTTGCATGAGGCATGGATGCGTCGCCTGCGCTGTCACGCAGTGCGGCTCGATTCGCGAGCGCCGACGGCGATGCTGGTTGAGCAGATTCGGGCGCGGGCGATCTCGTGACGATTGATGGTCTGGCGAAGCAGCCATGGCGACGCGCCATTGACGACCTGTGCCGTTACGCTTCCAGGTCCATATAACCTGCACTGTGCACGAGAATCACAGTGTCGAGATGCTCCATGACGCGGTAGTAGTTATCGGCGAATATCTTCGCCCCACCTTCATCCGGCGGATCGAAGCCGAGAAAGACGACGGCCGCTTTACGCGATCTTTTGCGCATCTCGGTGACGATGTCGTCTGAAACGATGACGTCGATCTCTGCTTCGATGCGCGCCGCCTTCAGCAGATTGGTCAGATGCTCGGTGACGCCAGGTTTGGCAGATTCCTCGGGGGCGACGTTCAGCACGCGGATGCGGTGTTCTCGAAACTGACGGTTCTGCACCAGCAGATGTGCCAATAACAGCATGAGGGGGCCGTTCTCACGTCCGCGCCACCACACGTCGATGGTGCCAGTGGGTGCTTCCCAGCGCTCGCGCGCCTCGTCGCACTTGACGATGACGATGCTGCGGCGGAAATCGCGCAGCAATCGCAGGATGCGCCCCATGGGTTCGAGGCGTTCCGGGTCTTCGGTCCAACCGAGCATCACCGTATTCGGCCGCACGCCGCCGATGCCATAGCACTGCAGCATCGCTTTCACCCCGGCAATGAGATCTTCCTCGATCACCACCACCGGAAATGCGTTCAGCTCTTCTTCATGAATGAATTGGCGCAGGCGCCGCTGATGGCGCTCGTGGCGTTCGATGCGATCCTCCACGTCGCCGGTTGCGACCTGGGCGAAGGTGAGCAGACCGCGTCCCGACGTCAGCCAGTAGCCATATTCGGCCAGGTGGTAGCGATTCCACACGCCGCCGGACAACGCCAGGATCATAAGCCGCCAGTTCTTCGGATGAAACGATTCCTCTTCGAGGCGGAGCAACGCTTTGCGTGCACCTTCCAGCGCAACACCACTCTGCACGTCGCCGAATCGCGCGCGTACTTCGGCGCGCCCGATGTAGCTGTACAAACCCCACATGGCGAGAACTGCGACGGCCGCCCATAGCGGCGCCATCAACAGCATGGCAATGTCGCAACCCACGGCGCCGGCGAGAGAAATGGACCAGTGACTGAAACGGAACTTTGGACGGAAGCTGGGGTTGCGCGAATAGCCTTCGTAGAAGCATGCAGGATTCAACATGCCGTAGGTCACCATGAAGAACATCGTGATGATGGGCGCAATGAGATCCAGATCAGCCGTCATGATGGCGCCCTGGGCCACCAGAAATGTCACTGCGGTGGCGTAGCGCGGTTCGTTGGTTTTGCCGCTGCCCTTCGACAAGAAACCAATGGAGGGGAAGATGTCGTCTTTAGCCAGCGCCTGCAGGATGCGAGGCGCGCCCATCATGCTGCCCAGTGCGGAGGAGAGGGTGGCCGAAAATACGCCCACCACGATCAGAACGCCGACCAGTGCGACATCCTTCATGATGAAGCTGTTGGTGATGAGCGTGTCGCGATCGGCCACACCACCGAGCAACAGCACCATCGACAGATAGATCACGCCGGTCACCGCGATGGCGCCAAACGTGCCGAGTGGCAGCGACTTGTCCGGTTCTTTCAGATCGCCGGACATATTGGCGCCGGCCATGATGCCGGTGGCCGCAGGAAAGAACAGCGCGAACATCGTGAAGATACTTTCAGACGGTGTATAGCCGCTGCCGAGGTTGGCAATGGCCACGTCTGGTTCGAACTGAAGCAATGCGCCCACGTAGAAAGACAGCAGCGAAATGCCGAGCAAACCCAGAATGACGTACTGGATCTTGATGGTCCAGCCGGCGCCGATGAAGACGCAGATGAACACCACGACGTTGACGGTGGTGGCGACGAGCGTGCGCGGAACTGCTCGGCTTGGGGGAACGCATTGAGAAAGGCTTCGGTGAAGCCGATGACGTACATCGCCACCGAGATCGCCTGGGCGAGGAAGAACACGACCCCGATGGCGCCGCCGAATTCGACACCGAGGCTGCGGCTGATCAGAAAGTAAGCGCCGCCGCCCTGCACGCGCGTATTGGTGGCAATCCCCGCGAGCGACACCGCGGTGAGTGAGGTGATGAGTTTTGCGCACAGCACGATGATGATTGCATCGACAATGCCCGACTGGCCCACCACCTGGCCGAAGCGCAGGAACATGATGACGCCGAGGATGGTGAGCACATTGGGCGTGAACACACCCGCGAACGTGCCGAAGCGGGCACTGGATTGCACGGTTTCCGGGGTTGCACTCATGACGCGCGGTGGTCCTCACGATCGCGGAAGCGGCGGGTCGGTCGGTCGAGCCAGTTGGCGGCGCATACTACCGCAAACGACTCAGGTGCGGCGCGCTGGGGCTTCGAAGTTGGTGCGCGTTTTCGGCGTCGCCGAAGACAGTTCGGTGGTCATTCAGAGCTTGCGCAACACGATGGCGGCGAGTGATGCACCCTCCAGTGTGATTGACAACCCCGATGTGCAACGTCGTGGCGCGGATCCCTTCGTCTATACTCGGCCGACCTCGACCGAAGCGTGACTCGAATGGCGGTAGCTGCTCCACCGGCTCTGTGGGCCAATTTTCTCGGCCATGCGCCGCTTTGGTACAAACGCACGATCCTGGCGTTTCTGGTGCTGAATCCGCTGCTGATTTCGTTGCCGGGTGTGGGCCCGTTTGTGGTCGGCTGGTTGTTGGTGCTTCAGTTCATCTTTTGTCTCGCCATGGCGTTGAGTTGTTATCCCCTGCAGCCGGGCGGCCTGCTGGCATTCGAGGCGGTGGTCATCGGGCTGACGCACCCCGATGCTGTACGCGAGGAGGTGTTCAGCAACTTCCCAGTCATTTTGCTGCTGATGTTCATGGTCGCCGGCATCTACTACATGCGCGAATTGCTGTTGTTTCTGTTCACCAAGATTCTGCTGGGGATTCGTTCCAAGTCTTTGCTGGCGCTGCTGTTCAGCGCGGTGGCGGCGTTTCTGTCAGCATTCCTCGATGCGCTGACGGTCACCGCGGTCATCATCAGCGTGGCGATCGGATTCTACGGGGTGTATCACAGGGTGGCATCAGGGCTGCACTTCGCCCATGACGATCACCACGATTTTGCGCACGACGCCAGCGTCACCGAGTTGCACCGCGAAGACCTCGACGAGTTTCGCGGACTGCTGCGCAGCCTCTTGATGCACGGTGCGGTGGGCACCGCCATCGGCGGTGTTTGCACCACGGTGGGTGAGCCGCAGAACCTGCTGATCGCTGGCAAGATGGGTTGGGACTTCGCGGAGTTCTTCCTGCGGATGACACCGGTGACGCTGCCCGTCATGGCCGCGGGGTTCATCACGTGTGTGCTGCTGGAGCAATCCCGCGCTTTCGGTTACGGGGCAGTTTTGCCCGATCCGGTGCGCGACGTGTTGCTGGAGTATGCCGCTGACGAAGCCCGAGACCGTAGCGACCGCGACCGGATGCGCCTGGTGACGCAGGCGGTGGTGGCGGTTTTTCTGATCGTCGCGCTGGCGATGCACTGGGCCGAGGTGGGGCTCATCGGCCTGGCGGTGATCGTCCTGCAGACCGCGCTCAACGGCATCGTCGAAGAGCATCAGATCGGCCGGGCATTCGAGGAGGCGTTGCCGTTTACTGCCTTGCTGGTGGTGTTTTTCGTCGTCGTTGCGGTGATTCATGAACAGCACCTGTTCACGCCGGTGATCGACTATGTGTTGTCACTGGAGCGGACCACGCAACCCTCGATGTTCTACATCGCCAACGGTGTGCTGTCGGCGATCAGCGACAATGTCTTCGTCGCTACTGTCTACATCAATGAAGTGGAGGCGGCGTTCAGCGCGGGCGAGATCGACCGCGCGCACTTCGAGCAACTTGCGGTTGCTATCAACACCGGCACGAACATTCCCAGCATCGCGACACCCAATGGCCAGGCGGCGTTTTTGTTCCTGTTGACGTCGTCTATCGCACCGTTGGTGCGATTGTCTTATATGAAGATGGTGACCATGGCGCTGCCCTATACGATCGCGATGGGCGTCACGGGCTATTTCTGTGTGCTCTGGTTCCTGTGACGGCACCGCGTGCAGTCATCGCATCAACCCCACCGGCACCCGCCCTGCGCATCCGTTTCATCACCAAGCTCGCCTTCGGTGTCGGCGCCACAGGTGAGGCCGCCACCAACTGGATCTTCAACGCGCTCACGTTCTTCTATTACAACCAGATTCTGGGACTCTCCGGCACGCTGACCGGACTGGCCGTCACCATTGCCATCATCGTGGATGGCGCCACCGACCCGATCATGGGATCGATTTCAGATCGGTTCCGCTCGCGACTGGGGCGGCGCCATCCTTTCATGTTTGCCGCGCCCGCGCCGCTGGTGGCCGTGCTGTTCGCCATCTTTTATCCGCCGGCAACGCTTGAGAGTTTTGGTTTATTCGTTTGGCTGGCGTTCTTCACCGTGGCGCTGCGCGTGTGCATCACCCTGTTTGCCGTGCCGCACCTGGCGATGGGTGCAGAGCTGTCCGAAGACTACGACGAACGCTCGGTGATCATGAGCTACAACAATATCTTCACCTACGCCGGCGGTCTGCTGATGCACGTGGTGGTGTGGTTCGTCGTATTTCCCAGCTTCGCGCTGGGTCAGCGCGACCAGGCCGCCTACGGACCGATCGTCTTTTTCGGCGCGGTGCTCATTTTTTGCGCAATCTTCGGCTGCGCATGGTTCACGCGCGACCGCATTGCATTGATGCAGCAGCCGCCTGCCGACGACGAGGCATTCAGCGTTGCGCGCCTGTTTCGCGATGTGTGGGAGGCGCTGCAGAACCGCGACTACGTCTTCCTGCTGCTGGGGCTGTTCCTGCTGTCCGTGATGATCGGCACGCACGAGACGCTGTCCATCTACATGGCGACGTTCTACTGGGAGCTGTCGCCCCAGCAGATTGGTTGGCTGTTCGTCGGCACGCTTACGGGCTACGTGTTGGGCTTTGCGGGCACGTCTCACCTGCACCGTTGGCTCGACAAGCGGATGACCATCATCCTGAGCGCGCTGGGACTCAGTGTTTTCTGGTCGGCGGCTGTTTCGCTTCGGCTGATCGACTGGGCGCCCCCTAATTCAACGTGGACGCTGGTGATGTTCATCATCGGCTTCAGTATCTGTGCGGCCAGCTGCGGATCGATCCTCAACATCAGCGTCATGTCCGCGCTGGCGGATGTGGCAGATGCACACGAACTGCGCACTGGACGACGTTCAGAGGGCGTGTTCTATTCCGCGCGGACGTTCTTCGCCAAGACCACCAACGGCATTGGCCATATCGTGGCTGGTGTGGCACTGGATCTCATCGAGTTTCCGGCGCATGCGGTGCCGGGCGAGATCGACGCTGAGAAGATCATGGCGCTGGGAATCGTCGACGGACCGTTTGCGATGGTGTGGGGTGTAATCGCGTCGCTTCTCTATCGCGGCTACCGAATTGATCGGGCCCGACACGCTACGATTCGTGCGCAGCTGATGCAGCGGCGTGCCGCTGCATCAGGCGCCCAGCGAACTACGGTGTGATGATGATGTCGATGCGGCGATTCTTCGCGCGGCCTTCAGCCGTTTCGTTGTTCGCAATCGGACGGGTTTCGCCGACGCCAACCGCGGCTACCACTTCCGGTTGCAATGACGTATTCGCCAGCAGGTAGGCGCGCACCGCGTCCGCGCGCTGTTGCGACAGTTCCAGGTTCAGCGCGTCGCTGCCGTAGGCATCGGTATGCCCCTGCACCTCGATGCGCGCGCCCGGGAACTGGGCGATGGCTTCCTGCACCCGGCGCAGCAATGCGAAGTAACGTGGCTCGATCACGGCCTTGCCGCTTTCGAAGTTCAGTCCGACCATCCGCAGGATGACGTCGTTGCCTTCGCGCAGCACGCGCGCCTCGCCGGACGTGAAGTAGCTCTCCACCGCGCGCAGCTGTTCGCGACGGCGTTCCTGGGCCTTCACGCGCTCTGATGTTCCGCCAAGTTCTTCGCGCAACTGTGCGTTCTCGAGTTTCAGCTGCTGATTCTCCTGCCCGTTCGACGTGGCGGTGTCCTGCACGAGCTGCAACGCAGTGGCGATCATTTTTGCAGCGGGCGCGTAACCGGCATCGAACGACGCCTGCACGTCGAGCATCGCTGCCGGGACGTTCAGCGCGGTCTCGCCGCTGAGAATGAGCTGTTCCACGGTCAGATCCTTGCCACGCACCTGCCGGCCGACAGATGCGATGTACAGCGCGTGGCGGGCTTCATATTTCGCTTGGCGGGCGAGGTCGCGGGGATAGTCCGTGTCGTAGCGATTGGTATTGAGTTCGTGTTCGGCTTTGGCCAGCAGATCGAAGGCGCGCTGCAGTGTCTGCGGTGCATAACGGTCGACGTCCTCGCGTTCGGCCTGCGCCAGCAGCGTGCGCGTTTCCTCGAGGTAGCTCACTTTGATGGCCGTGAGTTCCGCTGCGCGAAATTGTGTCTCGGCCTTGTCTGCGTAACGCTTCGCGCGCTTGACGTCGCCGCCTTCCAACCGTGTGGCAGCGCGTTCGAATTCCTGGTCGGCCACCGCCCACAGCTTGGCTGCATTGACCGAGCTTTCAGCGCTGATCGCGTCGTTGCGTGCCTGGATGGCAGCCGTCAGCGTGAACTCTGCCAGCTTGGACGACTCCACCGCGCGGCTGAACCCAATGATCGCGTCATCCAGGTCGCGGCGTATGCCTTCGAGACTGCCGTTCTTCGCGAAATCCTTCTCGGCGTCGCGGTAGTGGCCCATCGCGCGACTGTAGTTGGTCGGCGAAAGCACCTCAGCGTGCGCCCCATCGGCGGCGGCAATGGCCTGATCGGCCGCGTTGAACAGTGATTCCCGCACACTGGCATCCGGCGCGGCCGCATAGCTGGTCAGCGCCCAGATCAGACCGATGGCAGTCATAACGAGTCGTTGCATTGAGTTCTCCAGTGGGTGGTCCCGGTCGCGACCGGATTGGCGGTGCGCAGGATCGTGAGTTTCCTTAGATTGGTCAATCAGATTTAATCGGCCTATGGCATTGAATAATTCGATTTCATGGGGTGAAAGTCATGGATATGAGCCTGGTTCGAACATTCCTGGCGGTGGTGGAGGCGGGTAATTTCAAGGCAGCCTCCCAGCGGGTGCACGTTACCCAGTCGACTGTCAGCTCCCGCATCAAGGCACTCGAAACCGAGGTGGGCAAGACGCTGTTCATCCGCAACAAGGCGCTGTGCGAGATGACCGCGTCGGGGCGGCGCTTTTATCGCTACGCGCGCGCCCTGTCGCGGATCTGGGAGGAGGCCAAGTATCAAGTGGCGGTGCCCACGGGCTTCACCGAGAACCTCATTGTCGGTGGGCAATACAGCCTCTGGGATCAATTGCTGCTGGCGTGGCTGCCCCAGTTCCAGGCGCACCACTCGCACGTGGCCCTGCGCGCCACCCTCGGCATGCCCGAGCGCCTGATTGCTGAAATGGTGGAAGGGCGCATCGATCTTGCACTGCTCTACCAGCCGGAACACCGTCCCGGTTTGCACGTTGAGCGGCTCTTTGATGACGAGTTGGTTCTGGCGCGCGCCGATGCGGCACGCGATCCCGCCGACGGTTATGTTTTCGTCGACTGGGGTGAGGCGTTTCGTGCATTTCACTCGACGACGTTCTTCGATACGCGTTCGCCGGGTCTGACGCTGGATTCAGGTGCGTTGGCCCTGTCGTTCGTCCAGCACAATCGCGGATCTGCGTACTTTCCGCGCAGTTTCATTGCACGCGATGTGCGTGAGGGGCGCTTGCATCTGGATTCGGATAGTCCGCGTCTGGTGTATCCGGCCTATGTCGTGACGCAGCTCGACTACCGATCTCCAGACGTGATGGCCGATGCGCTGACCGTGCTGCGGCAGATTGTGCCGAAGCATCTCGATACGCGTGTGACCTAGCGCGGCTCGGGCGTCCGGTTGCGCGGGGACGGGTCCTGGTGCGCCACCGGTGTCGGGATCAGTACACCGGGAATGGGGGTGCCAATGGATTGTGCGGGTGCGTCGATGCCGAGCAGTGCTGCGACTGTCGGAGCAACGTCGATCATTTCGACATCGCCGGACCGCGCTCCTGACGGGACGCCGCGACCCATGGCAAGAAACATCGCCCCCATCTCGGGCAGGGCGGGATCGTAGCCATGGCTGCCGGCGTGCCAGTCGGCTAATGGTCCCATGACGGCGTACGTGGCACGCACCCACCATGCGGGGCTCGCCAGTGCCAGTGGCGGTTGTGCCACCGCGACAAGATCGCCCGTGCGCGTGGGATGCTTCAGATGGAATGAATCTGGCAGCTCAGTGCCGCGGAATACCGACAGCTGCGGCAGCGCTGACAATTCAGCAAAGGCGCGATCGAGCTGCTCCGGATCAGTGAGAAAAATCTGCACCAGGCCGGGTCCGCCCCACACGGTGGCCGCGATGCCGTGATCGGTGAGGTATCCACCTACGTCGAAGTAATCAGACAACGCCACCATGCCGTGATCGCTGACGATGAGCAGGGTAGTGTCGGCCCACAGCTGGCGTGCATCGATGCCTTCAAGCAGCCGCACGAGCTGGGCGTCCTGCTCGAATATCTGTGCGGTGACATCGGCATGATCCGGGCCGCGCCGATGCCCCACAGTGTCGGCGCCATGCCAGTAGGCCATGATGAGCCCCGGACGTTGGTCGCTCGGCAAGTCGATCCACGCAAGCATCTGATCGACCTTTTCCGATTCAGGCACCGCGCCGTCGAACGGTGCACGGCGAAACTGCTGCTGCTGGTCGTGCCATGGCGTTTCCGATCCCACCCAGAAGAACGTGGCGGCGCGAATCCCTTGACGCTCCGCGGCAATCCACAACGGCTCGGCGTCCAGCCAGCTGGCGTCGTTGGAGTAACGATAGGCACCACGCTGCCGATCGAAGAATTCGTTGTCCACGATGCCATGGGTTCCGGCCCACGTGCCGGTGGCCAGTGTCACATGGCCGGGAAAGGTCGATGACGGCCAGCCGGCAATCAGGCGGTTTGCGCGCAGCCCGTCGTGCTGCATGCGGGTGAGTCCGGGGAATGCTGCCCGGTCGGGGTAGTCGTAGCGCATGCCATCCCACGACAACAGGATCACCAGCGGTTCGCCGGCCCACGCCGGCAGCGCGATGAACAACAGTGTGGCGCACAACGCGCGGCGCCACGGCATTGTCAGTCGCTGCCGTCTTTTGGCAGCCCGAGAATCCGCTCGGCAATGATGTTGCGCTGAATATTGGGCGTGCCTCCGCCGATTACCACGTTCGGCCAGTTGAGACTCGCCTTCGCCCATTTGCCGCGATCCACAGCTTCGGCCCCGCCGTTGAGCTGCAGGCCCGCCTGTCCCGTCAGCGCCACGGCGAAATCGTCCATCTCGATCTCGAGACTGGCGCGATGCAGTTTGTTGACCGAGGTTTCGCTGGAGAGTGGTTCGCCCTTGAGCTGCTTGGTGAGATAGCGCAGGCCGTTGTACTTCATGGCAGCGATCTTCACTTCGAATTTGGCGAGCTTGCGACGGGTCGTCGGATCTCCGGCGGCAGGGTGACCATTCTTGCGGCTGCGTTTTACCAGCGCTTTCAACGTATCGAGCTTGTCGAACATCTGGGTGACTTCGCCGATGCTGGAGCGTTCGTTGGCGAGCGCCGATACGGTGACTGCCCAGCCCTTACCTTCCTCGCCCAGGCGGTTCTCGACGGAGACTTTCACATCGGTGAAGAAGATCTCGGCGAAGTGCTTGTCGGCCGCCATGTTTTCGATGGGCCGCACGTCGATGCCCGGCGTTTTCATATCCACAAGCAGGCAGGTGATGCCGTCGTGTTTCACCTTGGGGGTGAAGTCGGTCCGCACTAACAGGATGATCCAGTCGGCCCATGGCGCGCCGGTGGTCCAGATCTTCTGGCCGTTCACGATGTAGTGATCTGCGGTGCGCACGGCCTTGGTCTGGATGGCGGCCAGGTCGCTGCCGTGGTTGGGTTCCGAGTAGCCGGTGCACCAGCTGACTTTCGAATCGAGAATGTCGGGGATGAAGCGGCGTTTCTGCTCCGGCGTGCCGTACTGAATGATGCCCGGCCCCACCCAGGCGAGCCCCATGAACGAGGTGCCCAGTGGTGGTGCTTTGGCCAACGCCATCTCCTCGCGCAGGATGGCCTGTTCGATGAGTGTTCCGTCGCCGCCGCCGGCCTGCTTGGGCCACGAGAACCCAACCCAGCGTTTCTCGCGCACCTTGGTGAGCCAGTTGGTGAGAAAGTCCCCGCCGCGCTGTTTCGGCAGCGGCAGATTATCCTTGATGAACGTGCGCACCTCCTCGCGGAACGCCTGCTCCTCTGCACTCAATTCGAAATCCATTACAGACCTCCCAGCGTGGCGACACGTTCGTAGTGGTAGTCGGAATCACCGTACATGGGACGCGCCCACTTTGATCGCTTCAGGTACAGCTGGATATCGTACTCGGCGGTGAAGCCGATCGCGCCGTGCAGCTGTACGGCGTCGATGCCGATGCGCGAGAACGCATCGCTGGCGTAGGCTTTTGCCAACGAGGCTGCACGGGGGAGTTCGCCCGGCGCGTCGTCCACGGTCCACGCGGCGTAGTACAGCAGCGATTTGAATGATTCGATGTCGACGAACATTTCGGCCAGGCGATGTTTGACGCCCTGGTATTTGCCAATGGGACTGCCGAACTGGATGCGATCCTTTGCATACGCGTTGGTCATGGCGAGTGCGGCTTCGGCGGCGCCCACCGACTCTGCGGTGACCGCCACGGCGCCGCAATCCGACAGGAATTGCAGATCGTCGGCGGACAGATTCATCAGATGGTCGGCGTGCAGGGCCACATCCAGCGTCAACGTGCCCACCCGCTTGGTGGCATCCACCATCGGCTGCACGGTCACGGTCACACCCGGGGAGTTGCGTTCGATGATCGCCAGAGCAAGCGACTCCGCACGGCGGCACGCGACGATGAACAGATCGGCGGCCGCCGCATCGGCAACAAACGGCTTGCTGCCGCGCAGGCGATTGTCTTCGAGTGCCAGCGTGATGGCATCCGGATGCACCCAGTTGGCTTCGTCGTAGAGGGCCAGGGTTGCCACGGTGCTGCCATCAGCGAGGCTGTTCAGCCAGCGTTGTTGCTGGGCGGGTGTGCCGCAACGCAGCAATGCGGTGGCCGCCAGTGCCTGGGAGATGATGGGTAGCGGTGAGAGGCCGCGTCCCGTTTCTTCGAGCACCACAGTCAGATCGACCCATTTCAAACCCACGCCGCCGAAGCGTTCGGGGATCACCAGACCCAGCCAGCCGAGCTGCGCCGCATGCTTCCACAGCACATCGGAGGTGCCCGTGGTGCCCCCCGCTACCGCGCGGACTTGCGTCATCGGGCAGGCTTCCTGCATGAAGCGGCGCACCTGGTCGCGCAGCAATTCCTGCTCTTGAGTGAAGCCGAAATTCATGGTCAGTCCTCAGGTGGATGGCGCGGCTACGATGCCGCGACGCAGATAGTCGTCGTAATGCTCGCCCAGACCAATGGCAGTGAGGATCTCGCGCGTGTGCTGGCCAATCACCGGTGCAGGCGCACCAGGCGCGGCGGGGGTGCGTGCGAAGCGGGGTGCCGGGCGGGCGTCGCGCAGCGTACCGGCCACAGGATGGTTGAGGGTGCGAAAGACCTCGTTGTGCGTGATCTGCGGATCATCCGCCAGTTCTGTCAGACGACGGGCACGCGCGAACGGGACGTCAGCCTCGGTGAAGCGTTGCTGTGCCTCGGCAAGACTCAGCTGGCGCGCGGCCGGTGTGATCGTATCGCGCATCACCTCGGCGAGCGCCGGGCGATTTCGCTGGCGCATTGCGAGCGTTGCAAAGCGGGGATCAGCTGCGACGTCATCGCAACCGTAGGCGTGGCACATCCCGGCGAATTCATCGTCCGAGAGCGTCATGGTCGTGCCCCAGCCATCTGCGAATTCGGCCACATTGCCGGAGGCGCCGACCGGCGGACGTGCATCCACATCCGCCCCTTCGAGAATCAGGTCAGAGGCGGTATCCACCCACAGAAATGCGATGGCGGTGTCGAGCATCGACAGTTCGATGTGCTGGCCCACACCGGAGGTTGCGCGCTCGAACAGCGCCGCAGTGATGGCTTGCGCGCCGGTGTAGGCCGTGAGCTTGTCGAGAATCAGTTGATTCACTTGTTCGGGTTGCTCCGGATGCTCCGGATGGATGCGCCCCTGCGTGGCGGCAACGCCCGAATAGAACTGAATGATGGGATCATAGGCGCGGTCGCCGGCGCGCGGCCCCGTCTGGCCGAAGCCGCTGATGGATAAATAGACGATGCGTGGATTGATCGCTTTCAACGCGTCGTAGCCGACTCCGAGGCGCCCAACCACACCGGGGCGGAAGTTCTGGATGACAACATCTGCGTCGGCGGCCAACCGCTGCACAATGGCGCGACCCTCGGACGTGCCGAGATCCAGCGCGATGGAGCGTTTACCGCGATTGAGTACATGGAAGAAACCGGAGAAGCCGTTGCGGCTGCTGCCGACGTGACGCTGAATATCGCCGCCCGGGCGCTCCACCTTGATGACGGAGGCACCCTGGTCGGCGAGCAGCGCCGCGGTGAGTGGTCCAGAGACCACCGCCGAGAGATCCAGGATCGATATCCCGGCGAGAGGCCCGTTAGCCACGATTTGGATGTGTCGCCGATTCAGCCGCGCATCGGATTGATCGGCGGCCACTTCTCCTTGCTCGCGAGGATTCTGTCGCCGATGGTTTTGACGTCCCACGGCGCATCGCCCTGATCCTTGGCGGCGATGGGCGTGATCTGCCACGACAGCAGCGAAACATTGTTACCCGCTACCAGAAACTGCCGACCGGTGACTTCCTTCGCATCGTCGGTGCACAGCCACACCACGGCGGGGGAAACTTTCTCCGGTGGGAATGCGTCTTTCATCTGCTCCGGCAGGATGTCTTCCGTGAGGCGCGACATGGCGGTGGGCGCCAGCACGTTCACGTTGATGCCGTATTTCACGCCCTCCAGATACAGGCAGCGCATGAACCCGGCGGTAGCGGCTTTGGCGGCGCCGTAGTTGGTCTGTCCGAAATTGCCCAGGAGGCCGGACGTGGAGCTGGTCATGATGATGCGACCGCCGTGGCCTTGCGCGACCATCTGATCGTAGGCCGCCTTCGTCACCAGATAGGTGCCGCGCAGGTGCACGCTGATGATGATGTCCCACATGTCGTCGGTCATATTCTTGAACGACTTGTCGCGCAGGATGCCGGCATTGTTGATGCAGATATCGAGCTTGCCGAAGTGTTTGACGGCGGCGGCTACCATGGCCTTGGCTTGCGGGGGTTCGGATACGGAGCCGTAGTCGGCTACTGCTTTGCCACCCGCGGCTTTGATCTCCTCGACCACGTGATCCGCCATGTTGTGACCGGCCCCCGTGCCGTCACGCGCCCCGCCGAGGTCATTGACCACCACGGCAGCACCTTCTTTAGCCAGCAGCAGCGCGTGCGCGCGGCCTAGGCCACCGCCCGCGCCGGTGACCAGTGCGACTTTTCCGTCCAGCATTCCCATTTCAGATCCCCCATATCGGTATTGAATGTCGAGTGACAATTTGTGCGATGCAACAGTCTATGGAAAAGGCGCATGAAGGCAAGCTTGCCCCCCGTCGCGCGCCCGCCAGACCGGCCATCTGGTGCCACGGCCATTTGGTGCCAGGCACCAGATGGCCGATGGTGGGGGGCTAGACGGCGCGCAGGTGGGCCGTTTCGTTGAGGCTGACCACGTTGCGTTCGCCGGTGCTGGCACACAGAAACCGGTGCATGCTCGTGTAGCCGGGCTCAAAAAACATGCGCGGCGTCAGTTTCAGTACGTGGGACGCCCAGACGTTGATGACGCCGCCGTGGCAGAACACGGCGACGCGCTTGCCGGGGTTGCCGCGAACGATTCCCTCCAGCGTGCGCACCACTGTGTCCTGGAACGCCAGGATGTCCACTTCCGGATTGAACTGTCCGTCGGCGAGGGCTTTCCACGCCGCGTAGTCGGTGGCTTTGAGTTCTTCCATCGGAATGTAGCGATCGGTATGCCGGTCGAATTCCACGATGCCTTCGTTGAATTCGATGGCATGCCCGCTGTGCGCCACATAGGCCTCGGCCGTTTCACGCGCGCGCCGCATGGGCGAGCTGTACACGCGGTCGATCGACTCGGGGGCAAGCCACTGCGCCGCGGCCTGCGCCTGGGTGATGCCAAGTTCGGACAGCGAGGGATCAGCGGCGCCGCTGGTGACGTGCTGGCGCTGCGGCAGCGCGTGCCGGATGAGAATGAGTTCCATAGGGTCGAGCCATGTATCGCGTTTGAGGCGCTACATCCTATCGGCGCGCGCTGACCACCTCCAGCCTGTTGGCGGAATGGCTGATCGCTTCGGCTAGAATCCGTTGCCATAACGGGCGGGGGAGACGGCATGTTCAATCTGGCGGCAGTACAGGAAGCGATCGCGGCGGCGTTCCCGGACAAGGAGGCCATCGTATTTCGCGATCGACGCATCACCTATGGCCAGCTCACCGACCGCACCCGCCGCCTGGCGAACTACCTGATCGCACGCGGCCTGCGTGTGCACAAGCCGCGCTCGCAGCTGCAGAACTGGGAGTCTGGCCAGGATCAGCTGGCGCTGTATCTCTTCAACGGCAATGAATACCTCGAGGGGATGCTGGGCGGCTACAAGGCGCGCGTGGCGCCCTTCAACGTGAACTACCGCTACGTCGAAGAAGAGCTCGTCTATCTGCTCAACAACGCCAACGCACGGGCCATCATCTACCACGCCTGTTTCGCGCCGCGCGTTGCTGCCGTGCGCGCCAAAGTGCCATCGTTGGAGGTGTTCATTCAGGTGGCGGACGACTCGGGTGAGGCGCTGTTGCCGGACGCCGTTGACTATGAAGCAACGCTGGCCGCCGCTTCGGGAGAGCGCCCGGCGGTGGAGTGGTCACCGGATGATCTCTACATCCTCTACACCGGCGGCACCACCGGCATGCCCAAGGGCGTGTTGTGGCGACAGGCCGACATTCTGGTCGCGGCACTCGGCGGCCGGGGCATGGACGGCGCCATCGTCCAGACGTTAGATGGTTTCGTGGAACGGGCGCAGATGACGGATATGAAGACGTTTCCCGTGCCGCCGTTCATGCACGGCGCGGGCCATTGGATCGCACTGTCAGCGTTTCATCAGGGCAATACGGTGTTCGTTCAGAACGATGTCGAGAAGCTGGACCCGGCCGATGTGCTGTCGCTGATCGAGCGGGAAAAGATCAGTTTCCTGCAGGTGGTGGGCGATGCGTTCGCGCGACCCATCGTCGATGCCATCCGGGTGGGGCACTACGATCTGTCCAGCCTTGCCATCATCCTGTCGGGCGGCGCGCCGCTGAATGCATCGATCAAAACCGAAATTCTCGAGCTGTTGCCCACCGTCACCATCATCGACGGGCTGGGTTCTTCCGAAGCCGGCGGGCAGGGCACCCAGATGAGTACGCGTGCCACCGGGGCCAGCACCGGGAAATTCACGCCGGGTGTGGACAACGTGGTGGTCGACGAGGCGCTGACCTGCGTACTGCCACCGGGCCATGACGGCATGGGCTGGTGGGCCAAGCGCGGCTATGTGCCGCTGGGCTATCTGGACGATGCCGAGAAGACGCAGCGCACCTTCGTTGCCATCGCAGGCGAGCGATTTGCCGTGCCCGGCGATCGCGCCCGACACCTTGCCGACGGCACCATTGAGCTGCACGGCCGCGATTCGGTGACCATTAATTCCGGCGGCGAAAAGATCTTCGCCGAGGAAGTGGAGCACGCCCTGAAACAGCATCCGGCTGTCTACGACGCCGTGGTGGCGGGTCGACCCAGCGAACGCTGGGGTCAGGAAGTGGTAGCCGTGGTGCAGCTGCGCGACGGGGTAAAAGTGTCAGAGGCGGATTTGACTGCGGAATGCGCGCGCCACATCGCGCGCTACAAATTGCCGAAGGCGTATGTCTATCGCGACACCATCGTGCGCAGCCCCAGCGGCAAGGCAGATTACCGCTGGGCCAAGGCGCAGGCGGTGGCTGCTTTGAAATCATGAACGAGGAACATTCCATGGATCCGCTATTCGATTTCTCCGACCGTGTGGTGTTGGTCACTGGCGGGAGTCGTGGCCTCGGCCGCGAGATGGCGCTTGCGTTCGCGCAACGCGGCGCAGATGTGGTGATCGCCAGCCGCAAACTGTCCGCTTGTGAAGCGGTGGCGGCCGAGGTCGAAGCGATGGGCCGCCGCGCGCTGCCGTACGCCTGTCACGTTGGCCACTGGGATGAACTGGGTGGGCTGGTGGACGCGGTCTATGCGAAGTTCGGTCGGCTGGATGTGCTCATCAACAACGCCGGCATGTCGCCGCTGTACCCGGCGCTCGAGGAAATGTCCGAGGATCTGTTCGACAAAGTGGTGGCATTGAATTTCAAGGGCCCGTTTCGTCTCTCGGCGCTGGCCGCGAGTCGCATGGCGAAAGCCCGCGGCGGCAGCATCATCAACATCTCCAGCACCGCCTCTCTCAATCCCAGTCCCGCCTCGGAACCCTACGGCGCCGCCAAAGCGGGTTTGAATTCGATCACGCGATCATTCGCCTTCGCCTATGGCCCGAAAGTACGCGTGAACTGCATCGTGGCGGGACCGTTTCTGACCGATATTTCCAA
>JAQBCT010000420.1:0-3062 GCA_032124855.1 Gammaproteobacteria bacterium | reverse complement strand
TCCCTCAGGGGGCAGCGACCGAGACAAATCGTCGCGGTCCTCGGCGTCTGGCCGTGGTCGCGCCTCGAACGTCAGGGCGGTGCTGCGGCTGACGAATCGGCTTACCGAAGAGTGGTTTCGCCAGGTTATCTCCTGGATCTATCAGCTGAGGGGATACGTCGTACTGTACGACCGCCACTACCTGTTCGACTTCTACAAACTCCCAAAGGCCGACCGTCGCGCGCCTCTGTCGGAACGGGTACACCTGTGGATTCTTTCGCATCTCTATCCCAAGCCAGACCTTGTCATCTTTCTCGATGCCCCGGCAGCAAGCCTCATAGCCAGGAAGAGGGATGACAAGTCCGTCGAGTTCCTTGATTCACGCCGTCAGGCCATTCTTCATCTCGGCGCTCGATATGCTGGCTTTGTTCGCGTCGATGCGACCCAACCACTCGAAACCGTGTTCGGCGACGTCATCGCGCACATCAACCGCTTCTGGCACGGACGACGGCCAGCACGCCGACACGGACAGATGAAGCGCATCACTCGAGACACGTAGCGGGCCGACCACAACACCCTTATGGAATACGCAGCAGTACGACCAGAACAGATCCCGGTCGCCAGACAGCGGGACGCCACACGCACGCAGATTCGCGGCTCGAGTCTGCTGTTGGCGGGGCGGTTCATCGCGACAGGGCTCAATTTCGTGGCCCAGGTACTCATCGTGCGCCAGTTGTCGCTGGCCGACTATGGTGCGTGGGCATACGCGCTGTCTATCGTGGCGTTCTTCGACGGGATCTCCACCCTCGGCCTGCGCCGCGGCATCACGCGATTCGTGCCGATCTACCAGGAACGAGACGAGTACCACAAGCTCTTTGGCAGCATCGCACTGACCCTGCTCACCATCGGCATCACCAGCGTCATTATCATCGGCGCCATCTACCTCAATCCCGTGATGTTGACCCGACTGATCAACGACGCCGGCAGCACGAGCGCCGTGGTGTTGATCCTCATCTTCATGGTGCCACTGGAGGCAATGGACGGCCTGCTCGTGGCGTTGTTCGCCAGCTTCGCCAGTCCCAAAGCCATCTTCCTGCGCAAGCACATACTCGGCCCTGTCCTGAAGGTAACGGTCGTTGCGTTGCTGATCGCGTTCGATAGCGACGTGATGTTTCTGGCTTACGGCTGGCTGGCCATCAACGCCGTCGGCATCGGACTCTATGTCGTCCTGCTCGTCACGATGATGCGCGATCGGGACATGTTCCGGCATTTCCACTACAGCCGCCTGACGCTTCCGGCCAAGGAAATCTTCGCGTTCACCATTCCGCTGATGACATCTGACTTGGTCACCGTCGTGATGCACTCGATGGACACCGTGATGCTGGGCTATTTCCACAGCGCGTCCGAGGTGGCCAAATACCGGGTCGTCCTGCCAGCCGCGCGCCTCAATACGATTGTGATGGTGAGCTTCGGCCTGCTCTACACACCTCTCGGCGCCCGCCTCTTCGCCAAGAAGGATTTCACAGGCATCAACGACCTGTACTGGAAAACCGCGGTGTGGATGTCGATTCTGTCGTTTCCGGTCTTCGCGCTGACCTTCTCACTGGCAAAGCCACTCACCGTGTTGCTGTACGGAGCACGGTACGAATCCTCCTGGAGTCTGCTCGCTCTGATGTCGTTGGGCTACTACTTCAACGTTGTGCTTGGCTTCAACGGTCTGACATTGAAGGTCCTGGGTCATGTGCGCTACATGGTCGTTATCAATGTGGTGGCGATGGCCATCAACGCGGTGCTGGTCATCGTTCTGATTCCGCGTTACGGGGCGCTCGGCGCCGCTCTCGGCACGGCAGGCGCCATGGTCATTCACAATATCTTGAAGCAGGTCGGGCTCAGACGTGCTGCTGGCATGCAGCTGTTCGAGTGGCAGTATCTCTCGTTCTACATGATCATCGTTGCCGGCAGCGTGAGCATGCTCGTGATGCAGTACGTCCTTGACGTCAATATCTATGTGTCGGTCGCTGCCGCCGCTGCCGTGTCGGCGGGCATCCTCCTGAGCTGCCGCGACAAGCTCAAGGTTGAGGAAACGTTTCCGGAAGTGCTCAAGATCCCATTGATGAGACAGCTACTCACGAGGAGGAAGTAATGCTCGTGGGAGTTGCAGAACGGACGAGAACGGAAAGCCGAATGATCGAAACCACGCTGAGCACCGAGTACGTGCGTGGCACCAACGTGGCTGGCGACATGGCGTCCGCCGATTGGCGGTTCCTGCTTCCGTCTTTGCACGTGCGCCGAGTCTTGTGCGTGGGTGTGCCATCCAGCACAAGCCTGTCGGTTCTCTCTACATTGGGCGAGCATGTGCACATCGTTGACGGCGAGGAGAGTGCGCTGCAGGCGGTTCGTGCCGCGTGTGAGGCGGCCGATCTGGATCATGTTGAGATCCACTCGGTTCAGGACATCCGCACGTTGCCATTCGAGGACGCTCATTTTGAGATCATCAGAATTGCCAACGAGGAGCTGACGCGGCAGTGTCTGAACGACCGATGCGTGCAGGATGAGCTGGAACGGGTGCTCGCCGATGGCGGTGTGCTGAACTATGAGTTGCTGACCCGGAGGGCCCACCGCACGAATAGGCGGGTGGTCGCGCACTTGCAGAAGGTTGGTCTGTCTGCGCTGCGCACCTGCTGGCTCACGCCGTTGTCTGGAGAGATGCGCACCGCGGTGCCGATCAACGACGAGCCGATGTCGTATTTCTTCTTCAAGAACGTGATGTTCGGCCAGAGTGTCAAGAAGCGCGCGATGAGCGCTGCCGGCAGGGCACTGAGTCGAATTGGTGTCATGGGCAGTGTGGCGCCGAGACGCGCTGTGTTTCTGCAAAAGGGCGCGGCGCCGTCAACGGCCGATGCGCCGCCCGAGTTCATCGTGACCCTGGCTGACAGGGCCGGTGTCGATCTGCACAGGATGCGATGCGGGTTGTCGGCGCGCGGTAAGTACAACTCGAACAAGGTCATCTATTACTTGTTCGAGAACAGGGACACCGTGCCAGGCGCGGTCGTCAAGATGACTCGTGCGCCGGAGTTCAACTA
>JAQBCT010000419.1:0-5161 GCA_032124855.1 Gammaproteobacteria bacterium | reverse complement strand
ATGCGCTCAAGAACGGCTCGCGGGACGCTCGCCCTCCAATTGCGGACATTCTGGGCCGATGGAGGGCGAGCGTCCCGCGCGCCGCAGGCTTAAGTAAGCGCCATTCGCGTCTGCACATAAAAGATGTCGCATAATAGTGGCTGGGTTGGAAGTGCCCATGAGTGGCTGGTTTTAACTGCCCGCTGACACCGTGGCCGCCACCGGTCCCAGGCCATCACAGGGTTCGCCAAGGGCGGTCACCATCCGTCCGAGGAAATTGGCCCCCACGGGAACACAAAAGGGCTCGCCCATACCGGTCACGGACTTCCCTATCCGCAGCCGGGATTCGTCACCCATCACCAGCGCGATCACGTCCTGCTGGTTGAACCCCATGACCAGGCCGCGCACACCATCACCCATATCGACGAGTTGCCCGTTAAGGCAGTGCGGCATCCCATCGATCCGGGCCACCAGCTCTTTGATGCTCTTGATCCGGCCCTGGTCCGACTGTTTGATCCTAAACAGTGGCACTGACGAACCGCTTGAGGTGCTCATGCAGCCCCTCCTTGATTGCGTCATTCAAGTCGCGACGACTGACCAGCTCTTCGATCAGTTCGGGGCTGTCGCGCCGAATCTGCTGAAGCAGTGCCTCGATGCGCGCCTGCACGTCTTCCGGTTCCACCTCGGTCAGGAATCCGTTGTTGAGTGCAAACAGCATGATGGCTTGATCCTCAGCGGGAATCGGCTTGTTCTCCGGTTGCTTCAGCACCGCTTCGAGCACCCGGCCGCGCCGCAGCCGTTCCTCGACTTCCGCCGACGCACCCGCGCGAATGCGCGTCAGGCGCTCCAATTCTTTGTAGCGGACGAACTCGAGCTGCAACATGCCGGTCAGCCGCTTGATCGCGGGCCACTGCACCTTGTTGCCGATGCGCGAGACCGAAAGCCCCATATCAATGGCCGGCTTGAATCCTTCGCCGAACAGCGACGTGCTGGTGTATATCTGGCCATCGGTCATCGAAATGATGTTCGACGGGATGTAGCCGGCCACGTCGCCTTGCAGCGTTTCCACGATCGGCAGGTGCGTCATCGAGCCGCCGCCGCGATCGGAGTTCAGCTTGCCCGCGCGCTCCACGAGCTGCGAATGGATGTAGAAGATGTCCCCGGGGTAGGCGTCCCGGCCGGGGGAGCGCTCCAGCAACAGCGAAATTTGACGATACGCCCAGGCATGCTTCGTAAAGTCGTCGAACACGATAAGCACGTCGGCGCGCTTTTCATACATGAAATATTCGCCAATGCTGGTGGCCACATAGGGGGCGAGGTACTGCTGTCCCATGGGGTCCGATGCGGTGGCCGCCACAATCAACCCATAGCTCCACACCCCGTGCTGATCGAACAACTTGATGACCCGGTTCAGCGCAGCCTCCGCCTTGCCGATACAGCAGTAAATGCACGTCACGTTCCGCCCCTTCTGGCTCAGAATGGCGTCCACGCCGAGGGTGGTCTTGCCCGTCATGCGGTCGCCCAGGATCAGCATGCGCTGCCCCTTGCCCACCGGCTTCATCATGTCGATGAGTTTCGTGCCGGTCTGCAATTCCTCGCCGAGGGGAACGCGCTCCAGCACGGATGGGGCCACGCCGAAAATCGGATAACGGGCATCCTCGCGAATCGGGCCAGCCGAATCGATCGGCTTGCACAAGGCGCTCACCCGCCGCCCCATAAACTCCATGCCGACGGGAATCTTGAACTCGGCCATGGTGCTCACCACTTTGTCTCCCGGCTTCACGCCGGTGGCGGCGTCCATCAGGAGCACGAGCACGTAATCGGGATCGAAGCCAAGAACCACGCCATCCACAATGTCGCCAATGCGAACCAGCTGCCCATTGAGACAGTTGGTCAGCCCGACCACATGCACAACATCCTGGCGGATTTCGGCGACCGTGCCGTGTTCCTTCATCCGCAGCAGGTTGATCTTGGCCGCCATGCGTGAGTCTCTGCGCTAACCGTTGCTGAATGTTCTCGCGCCGGGGTTGGGATCAGGGCCCGTCCGGGCGCCCATCCGTGTCTTCCTACCGGTGTTTCCCGTACCAGCGGAAGTAGAACGTTACACTCAGGAGCGCAAGAAAACCAAGGATAATGTAAATGATGAGCCAGGTGGTCTTTGCGCTCGGTGGTTTGATGCGCGGACCAATTTTTGTGGAGCGGTCAATCTGCGGAATCGCCATGACGATCCGGTTCACGCGCGCCTCGATCTCGTCCAGCCGCGTGGCCTGCCCCCGATAGAACGCGACATACTGGGCGTCCACGGTGGTCGGGCCCCGCTCCGCCGCCACCGCTTCCAGGTCATTGATGATCGCGCGCAGCGCCTCCTCCAGCGATGCAAACTTTCCGGCAGCCTCCACGCGCACCAGCAGCTCCCCGGCCGTCTTGTCGAGCGCGGTGATCCGCGGCGCGTTGATGTTCCACTTGTCCTTGATCCGAATGTTGAACACGCGCTTTTCACGTGGACCAAGCTCCAGGCCCTGTTTGAACACATACGCAATGCCGCGCTCCTTGTCGGTCGCCAGTTCCAATCCGCCCGCATCGACCACGTCGTGCTCGCGAATTTCCTCGGGCAGGTTGTACCGCACCGGAATCTTGCGCGCGCGGTCGGGCGATGTGTTCTCAACTTCGATGCGCAGGACGGCCGTGTTGGTATACGCCACCGCGGAGTCCAGGAACCGCTCCGGCTTGGGGGAACGGCGATCATCCCCCAGCATGCCGCCTGGATCCTGCCCCGTCCCCAGCACGAGATTCTCGACGCGCCCAACGTCGATCTTGACGCGCTTCAGCGTTTCAAGATTGGAGGCATGCGCGCGAATGTGCGTCAGTGGCTGCACGCCCGGACCGATCTTGTTCGCCCGCTGAAATTCCTCGATGTGCGCGAGGTTTTCCTCAATCATCGACGTGTATTCGTCGGCCGTCTCCCGCTGCTGCGGGTAATCCGTGAGCAGGGCCTGCATGCGCGCCGCGTGCGTCCGCAGCGCCGCCAGTTCGGCATCTGGAATCACCCAAATATCGTCAATCTCGACGTCAAAGATCCGTATCTGGCGCGGGGCCAGCGTCAGTTCGCGATGGACGTAATACTGGTCACTCTTAACATCATACCCGAGCTCGAGCCCGCCCAGGCTGAGGATATGGTTGGTGCGCACGCCTTCGGGCAGATTGGTCTTGATGGTGACCGACTGCTCCTTGTCGGCCTCCACCGGATTGCCGGCCTGGATCCGGAGCAGAATCTTGCCAGCCTGCGCCTGCTCCCCGGCGCCCGGCAGTAACGCCAAGGCCACCGCGACGCTCGCGGCAGTCATGCAGGGCCCGCGCAACCACCGTGAGATAACCGTAGCCATGGGGTTCATGAAGTGCGTATCGCCGCGTCAGGCCGTACCCGAACGGCACGATTCCCGATGCGCGGCTTCATTCGCCTGATGATATCAGGATCACTTCGCGAGGCAATGCCGTTTACTCGACACCCAGCAGACTTTCCTGCACCACGGGCTCGTAGCGCATCTCATCCATAAGCTGCTTGAGGAAGGCCATCCCGTCACGCAGTTCCTGAATCTTCAGATTCAAATCCTTGGCGTCCTCCTTATCCATCCCGCCACCGGCGGCATCCCCTTCAGCCTCGCCGGAAAAGTTCAGCAACCGCTCAAAACCCTTGCTCGCGGCCAGCCGATTGACGGCATCCGCCATCTGGCGCACCTGGGTGTTGAGCGTCGCCGGATCGACATCCGTCGGCACCCGGGCGAGTTCGTCGCTCGTTTCCTTCAGCAGGCCCTGGATCTGGTGCACACGTGACATCACCTTGGTGACATCACCTTCCTCGATGTCGGACTGCAACGCTTGAATCGCTCCGGCCGCCGCCGATGCCTTCGTCTTCGCGTTCTGAGAGCGCAGTGAGGCATTCTTGGCGTCAACCCCCACGAGCGACAGCTTGTTCTGCATGGCCGCGAGGCGCCCGAAGAACGAGGCATCACTTTCCGTATCCTGCACGGTGCCCATCAGGAGCGCGATCTGTGAAACCACATCCACCGAGGCCATACTCTGCAGCGTAGACTCAATGCGCACATTCGACTGTGGGTCGAAGCTGGTCAGATCAACCCCGTCCAGCCCCTCCAGGGACGCACTCAATGCGCGCAGTGAATTGTCGATGACGGTAATGTCCCCCCAATCGGCCGTGGCGAAGGTGTTCGTCAACACACCGACACCTTCCACGGTCGTGATCAGGGTATCAATCTGTGCCCCGAGGCCAACCAGCGCGCCAATGTCGCCAAGACTGTTCGTCACGACCGCCATATCGCGTTGCAGCGTCCGGATGTCACTCCAGTCGGCACCGTACAATTGATTCGTCAGCACACTCAACTGCACTTGCATATTGGTCAGATCCCCAACCCCACCCAGCCCGTTCGTCAGACCCTGCAGCGCGGCCAGCGCCGTGTCTAGCGCGGCCAGATCAGTCACGAGCCCATGGACATTCGTCTGAATATCGGTGATGTCGGTCCAGTCCAGTGCATTGGTCAGCCCGGCGATGGCATCCACAATCTCGCCAACCTGCGTGCCCAGGTTGGTGACACTGGCGAGCGCAGGCAGCGCATTGGACAACCCGTTGAGCGCCAGAATCACGCCATCCAACTCGTCCAGACCGGCCAGGGTATTGGTGACGGTGCGCATGTCGCTCTGCAGCTCCACGATGTCCGCCCAGTTCACCGCCGTCAGATTGGACGACAGTGTGTCCACGACAACCCCCAGGTTCGTGACCGTCGACAGATCCAGACCGGCGAGCAGGTTGCTGATACTCACAAGGGTGCTCTGCATCCCCGGCAACAGGTTGATCTGCGCCGTGGCCAGGGAGCTGGTCACACTCACCACGTCGCCATACATCTTGGCGAAGTTCACTCCCACCACAGCGCCGGCAATGGCATTGAGCTGCGTGCTGAAACTGCCCAGCTGCGCCAGATCGGCCGTGGCGTTGGTGAGGCCGTTGATCGCCGTGAGCAGCGCCGGCAGGTCATTCAGGCCGGCCAGCACGTTGGTTGTGTACTGCAGATCACTGCGGACCGCCAGAATGTCGCTCCAGTCGATCTGGTTCACCTGCGTCAGGATATTCTTCACGTCATTCGTCAACCCGCGGAAATCGACACCCACGACC
>JAQBCT010000418.1:0-2793 GCA_032124855.1 Gammaproteobacteria bacterium | reverse complement strand
GTGCACATCCAGCTGTGGAAACGCGATCTCGATGCCGTGCTCGGCGAACAGCTGATTGATGCGCATATTCAGCCCGTTCTGCGCCTCCAGCCGATCACTCAGCGCGCCCACGAAAACGCGCAGCTCGAAGTCGAGCGAACTGCCGCCGAAGGCGAGGAACCAGCAGCTGGGCGGCGGTTCGTTGAGCACGCGCTTGTCCTCAGCCGCCGCCTGCAGCAGCAGCTTTCGCACTTGCGCAGGATCCGATCCATAGGCCACACCCACCTTGATGATCACGCGCGTGGTGGTATCACTGAGCGCCCAGTTGGTGAGATGACCGGTGATGAAGGACTTGTTGGGCATGACAATTTCTTTGTTGTCGAAATCGAGAATGGTGGTGGCGCGCGTGCGGATGCGCATGACACGGCCTGTCATATCGCCCACCGTAATCACGTCGCCCACCCGGAACGGTCGCTCGAACAGCAGGATGATGCCCGACACGAAGTTCGCGAAGATTTCCTGCAAGCCAAACCCGAGTCCGACTGTCAGCGCGGCGGCCATCCACTGCAGCTGCGACCAGCGCAACCCGAGAAAACTCAAGCCCACCAGGGTGCCACCGATGACGATGGCATAACGCAGCAGACTGGTAATGACATAGCGTGATGCGGCATCCACACCGGCACGCGACAGCAGACTGATCTCCACGAGCCCCGGCAGGTTCCGCGAAGCGACCACGGTGACCGCCAGCGCGAACAGCCCCAGCAGCATCGCGGCCAGTGTCACGGGTTGCTCGATGCTCGCCCCATCCGGACCCGTCTCACTGAAATGCCACACGGCGACCTCATCGAGGCGATAGATCGCGGGCAGCACATCCACCCACACCCACAGCAGCCCCAGCGCGAGGAGACTCACGCGCAATGCGCGCAGCAGGCTCGTCGTCTGCGACCCGATCTGTTCCAGCGTAATCTCGTCTGCCGGCTCCGCCGTTGTCTCCACGGTGTCACGCGACGTATCCCCTGCCGCAGTGCGCTGCTCTTCGGCGCGCAGCAGCGCGAGACGTCGCTCACCAACGAGAAACCAGCGCGCCAGCATGCCCACGGCCAGTGCGACGGCGATGATTAGCGTGACGGAAGCAAGCGCCGCCTCCAGCAGGACCGCGGCCGAGTAGATGTATCCGGCGAGTGCCAGCATCACGTTGCCGCCGAGCAATGCAACGATGCTTCCGCGCAACAGCAACCGGGCTGTCGACGGTGCCGTTCGAGGCACGTCTGATGCCCAGATTCCGCCGGGTGCAAGCAGGCGCCAGAACGTCCATGCGAGCGTGGCGGAGCCCACCACCACGGCAAGTCGTGCCGTGATATCGATCGCCAGATCTGCCCGCCGCAGCAGCGCCAGTTCGGTGATGAACAACATCGGCAACACCACCGCCGCGGCCACAGGCAGCCACTGTTGCAGGGCGGCGCGCCGCGGCGCGGTCCAGCCGAAGTGCACATCCGCAAGGCCGCGGCTGCGAACGCTCCAGCGCAGGATCTGTATGGCGAAGTACGGGAGCACCACCGCGGTCAGCGCGCGCCCAACGGAATCACTGAAGCGCCCCGGACTGCCCACCTGTTGCAGAAGCATGCCAACTACACCTACCGCCGCGGGTGCCGGCAGTGCACCGAGGATGGTCCACAGCAACGACCTGCCTGTTGCGGCATAGCTGTGAGTGCGCAGGTTCGTGGCACGTGATGGCTCAGTTTCGATACGCGGGCGCGCAATGGCACGTAGACCCAGCAGCACCAGAACCAGCGCCAGGCCGGTAAGCCACCGCACCGGATGTGCTGCGACGTCGCGCGCAGTCAGCTCGAACGTGGTGGCAAAGCGCGACGGTTTGACCAGATCCAGTAAACCGTCAGGCACGCGCGACAACCACGCCAGATCGACCACGCTGTGGCTCGGCAGCCACAGCAGATGTCGATCCAGCAGTTCCTGCAGGCCAACGGTGGCATCGAGGCGCTCGCGCAGCGCACGTTCGCTCTGCTCCAGCGCGGCGATGCGGCGTTCCAGCAACGGTTGCAACAGCGCCAACAACTCCAATCTCTCGCGCAACAACGGCGGCAGCAGCGCCTGCGTACCGGCGTCGACGGGCTCATCGTCGGCACCCGCCTCGGCGGCCTCGCGCAGAGCACGAACCGCACGTGGGATGTTCGCGAGCTCCTGTTGCTCATCTGTCAGCGCCACCAGGCGCAGGCGAAGATCGGCAAGTGCAATCTGCGCATCGTTGAGCTGCGCGCGTAACCGGGATGGCGGTTCCAGACGTCGCCGTTCACTCCACAACCATCGCCCCACGCGCTCGTTCGCCCCGCCCAGTTCCAGCCGCGTGCGGCTGTCCCGCAACGCTTCGGTCACATAGTCACGCTCTTCTTCGATGCTGGTGAGCGTGCGGCGGTCACGGGCGAGGCGTTCATGACTATCGGCAAGCTCCTCGCCGATCACACGGTTTTCGGCTGCGGTCAGCGCCACCAGAGGACCCGCGCCCGCCAGTTCGATCTCGCGCGCCGCCAGCTGCGTCAGGCGGATCTGCAGATCGGTGCGCCACAAATCGGCAATGCGCGATTGCACCAGCGTCGCGCGGCGCTGTTCGAGATCGAGGCGCATTCGCAGATCGGCGAGGGTCAATTCGAGCAGGCGCTGGCGCTGCGCTGCGCTGTCCTGTTCGATGAGACGGAATTCCAGTTCCATGCGCGCCTGCTCGAGTTCTCTTGCCCGGCGCTGTTGACGGGTTTCGGCCACCAAGGCGGCTTCGCCATCGCGCGCCACCACCGGCACCGA
>JAQBCT010000417.1:0-2538 GCA_032124855.1 Gammaproteobacteria bacterium | reverse complement strand
GCGACGAAATCGTCCACCGCCGTGGCGTCGAGTCGCAGGGTATCGGCAAACAGCGCCTGGATTCGCCGGCACTGCCGTTCCGGGAACAGAGCTGCCACCGATGACTCGAATTTCTGCACCAGCAGGGGGTAGCCCTCGGCGCGGCGCTTGCGGTGCCCCACGGGGTAGTCCACCTGGATGCGCGGCGTGCCGCTGCCGTCCTTGAAAAACACCTGAATCGCATTACCGATGTAACGCTTGTCACCCGCGTAGTAGTCCGCCGTGAACTGCGGATTTTCGCGGACCACCATGCGCGCGCGCAGCCGATCGATGCGTGGGTCGCGGGCAACGCTGTCCTCGTAGTCCTGTGCCCCCCAGACGGCCGAAGATCAATGGCACGGCCACCATGTACTGGATGCAATGATCGCGGTCCGCCGGATTGCCGAGGGGGCCGGTCTTGTCGATGATCCGCGCGCCGGGTTCCTGGGTTTCGATGACGATGCGCTCGATCGAGTCGAGCCGGTCCTTGACCTGGGAGTGAAGTTGCATGGCGCATTCGACTGCTGTCTGGGCGTGGAACTCGGCGGGATGGCTGATCTTGAACAGTACGTTTTCCATGACGTAGCTGCCGAACGGCTGGCGGTAGGCGAAATGCTGACCCTTGAACAGCACGTCGTAGAAGCCCCACATGGGCGCCGACAGCGCCGATGGATAGCCCATCTCGCCGCTCATAGCGATCAGCGCATGGCGCAGGCCGCGGCTCGTCGCATCGCCAGCCGCCCAGCTCTTGCGCGAACCGGTATTCGGTGCATGCCGGTAGGTACGCAACGCCCCGCCGTCGATCCAGGCATTGGATACGGCGTTGATGATGTGTTCACGGGTGCCGCCGAGCATGGCTGTGACCACGGCCGTCGTCGCAACGCGCACCAGGATTACGTGATCCAGCCCGACGCGATTGTAGGAATTCTCGAGCGCCGTGACGCCCTGGATCTCGTGGGCCTTGATCATCGCGGTCAGCAGGTCGCGGACCGTCAGAGGCGTGCGCCCTTCGGCGACCGCCTTGCGCGCCAGCCAGTCGGAGATGGCGAGAATACCGCCGAGATTGTCGGATGGATGGCCCCACTCGGCCGCGAGCCAGGTATCGTTGAAGTCGAGCCATCGGATCATCGTGCCGATATTGAATGCAGCCTGCACGGGGTCGAGCTCGTAGCTCGTGCCCGGCACCCGCGCGCCACCAGCCATGGTCGCGCCAGGCACGACCGGACCCAGCAGGCGCGTGCAGGCGGGATAGGCGAGCGCCTGAAATCCGCAGGCCAGCGTGTCCATCAGGCAGTAGCGCGCCGTCTCGTAGGCGAGCGGGCTTTCGATCACCGCATCACGCGCGTACCCGGCGATGTCCACCAGAACGCCGTCCGGTGGCGGGCGTTCGGCCGACCGGCTGTCGTGATGACTCATGCGGGCATGCTCAGCGCTGGTCCGCAGGCGGGACCTTGCGCGGCTCCGGCCCGGTGTAGTTCGCGCTCGGACGGATAATCTTGCAGTCCTGGCGCTGCTCGATCACGTGTGCGCCCCAGCCAGTGGTGCGCGAGATCACAAAGAGCGGCGTGAACATTGCGGTCGGCACGCTCATCAGGTGATAGGCGACCGCACTGAACCAGTCGAGATTTGAGAACATTTTCTTGGCTTCCCACATGACGGACTCGATGCGTTCCGCAATGCGGTACATGCGATCGTCGCCGGCTTCTGCGGCAAGCACGGCGGCGACGCGCTTGATCACGGCATTGCGCGGATCTGAGACCGTGTAGACCGGATGTCCGAAGCCGATGATGACTTCCTTCGCTTCCACGCGGCGCCGGATGTCCCGCTCGGCTTCATCGGCATTGCGATAGCGTTGCTGGATCTCGAATGCGACCTCGTTGGCGCCACCATGCTTGGGGCCGCGCAGCGCGCCAATCCCGCCGGCGATGCAGGAATACATGTCCGAGCCGGTACCGGCGATTACGCGAGCTGTGAAGGTGGAGGCATTGAACTCGTGTTCGGCGTAGAGGATCAGCGAGGTGTGCATGGCACGCACCCAGGTGGCCGGCGGCGCCTTGCCGTGCAGCATGTGCAGGAAATGCCCGCCGGCGGAATCATCGTCGGTCTCGACCTCGATGCGTCGCGCGGATCTCGCGTAGTGATACCAATAGCAGAGCATCGATCCGACCGAAGCGACGAGCCTGTCCGCGATGGCTTGCGCCGCCACGACACTGTGCGCCGGATCCTCCGGCACCTCGCAGCCGAGTTCCGAGACACCAGTGCGCAGCACATCCATCGGATGCGTGCTGGCCGGCAGCAATTCGAGCACGGCGCGCAGGCGATTCGACAGCCCGCGAAACCCGCGCAGGCGCGCCTTGTAGGCCAGCAATTCTGCGGGATTGGGCAGCTTGCCGTGCACCAGCAGGTAGGCGATTTCCTCGAATTCGCAGGTCTCCGCGATGTCCAGGATGTCGTAGCCGCGGTAGTGCAGGTCATTGCCGCTGTGGCCGACCGTGCATATGGCGGTATTGCCGGCCACCA
>JAQBCT010000416.1:0-10133 GCA_032124855.1 Gammaproteobacteria bacterium | reverse complement strand
GGGCACGTCCAGTCGCCTGATCCAGAGCATTCCGCGAGTGCCTACGACCTTTCCCGCGTTCGCCACCAATGCATCGCTGTAGCGCTGCTCGACAGGCAACTGCGAGCGATTGTTGTCGATGATCCGCCACGCATCGTCCGCCTGTCTGGCGAGGTGAAAAGAGAAGCACCGCGCGCCTTTGCGCGTGTGGTAGATCACCGGCTTGACCAGGGCGGTGTCGCGGTGCACGAACGTCTCGCACGCCGTCATATCCACGGTGCGGGTTCGAAACGCATCTCGGGCAATGAGTTGCTCGAAGTACTTTCGCAATTCGGCAAGACGCACAAATCCGTTCGTTGCATACGCAGCGATCATGGCATCCACGTCGTGCGCCTGCTGAGCCGCGTGCAGCGCATTCAAGGCATTGAGAATGTCGCACTTCGTGATTGAGTCGGTCATCCGCCGCACCTCCGAAGGATCAATCGGTCTCGTTCGTCACTCATCGTTGTTCCACTCGCGCCCGCTACGCGGCTTCGTCACAGGTCTGTGCAAAGCAGAGAACGTGGTCTTGATTGTCGAGCGCGTAAAACTCTCGCGTTCCCCACGCGGTGTTCGCAACGTCCCGGTGAAGAGTCACGCCATTGCGCCTGCACGACTCCGCGGCAGCGTCTACATCATCCGTTGCAAAGAAGAGATGCAGGTGACCGCCAGCCCGAACAAAGTCAACCGACGGATCTTTCTCATCAACCAGCTTCAAGTGGAAGACCTGTCCTTCGGCGACTTTGATGCCGGCGTAAAAATCTCCGAATCGGAAGTCGAGTTCGAAGCCTAGACGAGAGACATAGAACTCAATCGACTCGTTCAGATTGGTCGTCCGAATCTGCGTTGCAACCGTTGATAGGGTCACCTTGCGCGCCTCCTGATGGATCCCTCGCGAATGAAGCCTACTGCCGGAGCGGTCACAGACGCCAATGCGTGTAGTTCGGCCGATGTCGGGGCGTGTTGAAGTCCAACCATTGCGTCCACAGCGCCCGGTCAAATCTGAACTCATAGAGGATGTGGTGTGCGTCGACCCCTGCGGCGAAACCCATCGCATCTGCCGCCGCATTGCGTAGCTTGGTCTCGGAATCGCAATGCATTGCTTCACCACTGACGAAGAACTCCTCGTCTTCGTCTCCGGGCAATGTGTGGATCGCGAATTGCCTGCGAACGTTGAGGTCGTTGATCTTTGGCGAGGAATCCATCACGAAGGCGACGAGTCGCGCCCGGACAACGCGCGGTACGAATGGATGAATGCGCGGTCGTCCTGTCGCTGAGACCGTTGCCAGGAATGCGACTTCATTCAGGGCCAGCAAACGCGTGCCGGCACTCGCAATCTCGGGCGCATCCTGCTCGAATTCCTCCCAACCGATCATGTTCCGGGTCACCTACGTGGTTGCCGCCCATGCAGAAACTGGATCTTATGATCAATGCACGCAGCTGGGCGCGCCATCATTCTGCGGCTCAACGAACGATGACATGGGCAATGGCTCCTAAGGCGAAATTCATTCTGTTCTGTTTGATCGTTCTGGCTGGGCCGGGCGCGCTGATGTCGCTCGATGATCCGCAGCTCGTGGATCTGGGCAGGCTTGCGCTCATCCTTAGCCCGGGCATCGCCGGCGTGATATTGAACGCCGGGCTCGGCAATCGCGGCGTCGGTATCCACTGGGGTGTTGTCGGTGGAGCCGCACTGGTGACCCTAACCATCGCGGGCATTGCGCTCGGCGTGAGCCTGGCCGCCGGCACGTCGGTGTTCGGTGACGCAGCACGCGCCCCAGCTGCGGCGGCCTCTGCGCTTGCGGCGACGGCGCTCACCAGCGTGCTCGAAGAATTGGGCTGGGCCGGTGGTGGCCTGGCGCTGGCGGTGGCTGCTTTCGGACGTCGCATGGGCGTGGCGATATTGGGTCTGGTGTGGGCAGCCTGGCATCTGATTCCGACATTTCTGAAGGTGGGACTGTTTCCGGAACTCGAAGCGGCACCACCGGGAATGTGGGTCGCGTTCGTGGTCGCGTGCGTGATCTACCGTGAACTGCTCACCCAGTGTGTCGAAGCGTCCGGCACGTGGCTTGCTGCAGCCGCGGGTCACGCCGCGCCCAACATCCTGTTTACGGGCTTCGTCGCATCCGGACTGGTGCCGCTGGAACGCCCAGATGAATGGCCATTGTTCCCTGCGCCCGGTGGGCTGGCATTCCCCGCGCTTGCCCTCGCCGCGGTTCTCATGCTGCGCCGTCGAACATCGAGAGCTGCGGCCTGATCGCTCACCGTTGGGCGCGCCTCGAATTGCCCGTCAATGACGCAGGGACCATGCACTCTGCTACTCGATCGCCTCTCGCAGCGCCTTCAACACCTCACCAGTTTCTCTGAGTCGCCGTGCCGAGATCGTCAGGTCCGCCTGCGCCAGATACTTCGATTCAGTTCGGCGCATTTCGACAATGGTGGTCTCGCCCGCGCGCGTGAGCTGAACAATCACGGAGCGCTTGTGGTTCGGATTGTCGCCCTTCTCAACCAACCCGGCCTCAAGCAAGGGATTGACGAGGGTTTGAATGTGCTGCCGGGATACGCGGCGTCTGCGCGCAATCTGCGGGACGGTGCTGGGCCCCTGCATCTGCAGGAACTCGAGCACGGCTCTTTGCGCGATGGTGATGGTTCGATCGGCATGGAGCGCCTCACCTCGCTGCACCAGGACATTGAAGAGCAGGCGAACTTCATTGATGACGTTTTCGATATTCGAGTTCATTGGCCTATTGACAAGTGTAATTGTCATTATGACAATGGCGCTGCCAACTTTAGCGCACGCCATGGAGAGCCGCAAATGGAAACACCCTTTCCTGCCTGGATTCTGGCAAACGGCGACGACCTCCAATTCGTCGTCTTCTTCCTGGCATTGGCGATATTCGGCGTCTTGGAACGCGTTCTTCCGCGCCGCAGCGTCCATATGAATCGGCGCCGCCGATGGACAACCAACGGCGTGGTGACCGCACTGAACGTCGCTGCGCTTGGGTTTCTCCCGATCTCATTCATTGCCGCGGCTGCTTGGGCAGCGCAGCAGAAAATTGGCTTGTTCAATTTAATGCACGTTCCGTCCTGGGTGGTGGTCGCTGGGACGCTCGCGGTGCGCGCCTTCATCTCCTTTGGCACACATCTGTTGAATCACAAGCTACCGTGGCTGTGGCGAATTCACCGCGTGCATCACCTCGACACCGAGGTCGATATCTCAACGACGGTGCGAATGCATCCGCTGGAGTTTTTCGTGAACCCGTTCATTGGAGTACCCATCGTGCTGCTTTTTGGTCTCTCACCCTGGGTATTGGCGTTCTACGAGCTACTGGATGTTGGGGTGACGCTGTTTTCGCACTCAAATCTTCGACTCGCGGCTGCCGTGGACAGAGTACTTCGCTACTTGATTGTCACGCCGGACCTGCACCGCGTTCATCACTCAGTCTTCAAGCCAGAAACCGACAGCAACTATGGTGCGGTCTTTCCGATCTGGGATCTGATTTTCGGCACCTTTCGCGCCAAACCGAGGGACGGCCATGAGCGCATGCGACTGGGTCTGGAAGAGTTGCGATCGCCGGATGCGGATCGCCTGATTACGCTACTTCTATCACCGCTGCATAAAACGCTAGGGAAATCACAACGCGATTTCGACAGCGTCCCGCGACACGCCACGGCAACCACCAGGACGTTCAGCCAGTGACCCCTCCGGGAAAGCGGCTCAAACGCTTACTCATCGACCAGTTCAAACACCCAACAGGCATACTGGGCCGCGTTGCGGGCATCATCATGGCCAACCGCGAATCCAATCGGCGTCGCAGCCAGTGGACGGTGGAACTACTCGACATCGGCGCAACGGATCGGATTCTAGAGATCGGATTCGGTCCAGGCCTCGCTTTGGGGTATGCCGCTGCAAAAGCGACAGCCGGCTACGTTGTCGGCGTTGATCATTCGCTGGCCATGCACCACGTTGCATCCGCCCGAAACCGGCGCGTGATTCGGGACGGCAAGATGGCGCTTTACCTGGGCACGGCGGAGGAGCTCGATGAGATGCTGGATCGGCACGACCATACCGCCGGTTTTCACCACATCTTTGCCGTCAATGTCGCGCTGTTCTGGGACGACCCGGTGCGGGTACTTCAGTCCCTGGCACGCCACCTGGCGCCCTCAGGCCAGATCGCGCTGACACTGCAGCCGCGATTGGGCGATGCAGGCGACGATGCGTCGATCAATGCCGGCGATCGCATTCAAGAGCAGATGCAGGCCGCGGGGCTGCAGCACATTCGAGTCGAATATCTTCGAGAGCTTTCGCCAATGGTGGTGTGCGTCATCGCAAGGAAGTTTGAGGCACTGGCATAGACGGATCCCGCCGAGCTCCCCTGCGATCGCGCTAGGATTTTTTCAGCGATCCTGTAGCCTAGCAAACTGCTCGCTCTGCCCCGGTGGCACAGAGGATAGCGCGGCCCCCTCCTAAGGGGGCAGGTCACAGGTTCAAATCCTGTCCGGGGTACCAATAAAATCAACATTTTGCTTTAGGGGAGTGGTCCCAAAATTCCAGTGGGGTGCATTGACGGTGCAATCACACGAAACATCCGCGTTGCGCCCAGCGCTTCGCGGTTCCCGAAAAGGCCGAATGCAATTGTCGACCTTCGGCGCCATCGTCGGGTCCGATTCGATTCGACAACAGACCACAAAAACCCGCCCGCGCCGGCGAGTCGGACGTTGGCGGCAGTCTGTGCGAAGTTCCCGCGTTGCCGTGCACGCGCTTAACGAATGATTAGAGCGGCCGGTGCTGAATCGCCGCCGCTGGACCACGACGTTGTACGGCTTCTATTGGCACTCCCACCGATCCAGCGTCGATCCGGAAGTCGCCGATCTACGAGACGAGTCTGCTTAGCTCCGACGCTAGCGAGTGTCAGCGAACGGTTGCCATACTTCTGATCGCGCTGAATTCGGGCGGCGCCTGTTGTCGTGCGACGGGCCGTGCCACGTCCGCTCGCATTCTTTCGATGATGCCGGGTCGTGTCACATTGGCGGCTAAAGCGAGCTACGAACCAAAACATTCCAAGGCAATCGGCGCTGAATCCATGAGAATTGAACCGGGGTGAGGCGCGCGCTCCGTAAGTTCGCTAGTCCGAGGACCGGGTTCCACGCTGTGGTGGGGGCGATTGCTTGTGCGTGAGCGTAACCGAAGCGACCGTCTTTCGGATTGCTAGTTCTCGTACGGCGGCCCAGTTGTACAAACCGATTCCAGACATCTCGAGGCCCTCTTCAGCGACCCGTCGCAGATCGTAGATCAACGTGTCGACACCAATCCCCGCCTTCATCATCAGACTGCCAAGGAGTTCGAACCCGAGCGAGCCGACACCGAAGAGCGCAGCGGCCAGCACGAACATTTGTGCGGTTGACCTACTGACAGACCAGATCAGCGGCAGGAAGAGCGCCGCGGCGATCAGCGCAAACGGAAATCCGAACATCAACCAACCGTGCCTCGACCGAATGATTGATTGATCGCCAACGAATTCGCTTAGCCGCGAGAAGTTTTCGTGAATCGTGCACGCTTCATCCAAAGCGAGATACACGAACACGCCTGCGATCCATGCCCATCTCCGTTCGATGCGGCCGATCTTTTCGTAGCTGCAATAGATGAGATAACTGAGAAGCGCGGCGAAGAGCAGGTTGACCGAAGAAAAGAACGTGGCCAGCCCGGTCTCGTTCCCGACATCCAAAAGCGGAATGAGACCGAAGAGATTGCGGTGACCAGTCACGTCAGCAATGAGATAGGCGCCTGTGCCGAGCACGATGAGCGACCCAATACTGATGATTTGGAAGAATCCATATCGTCGGTGATCGACGCGGAAGCGAATGTTCATGCGAATTTGTCTAGCGCGTAACGTTCTTGTCGGATTGGCGTGAAAAATCTGAAACCTGCGCGTCTACACCCCGGAGAGCGGAAGGTGAGATGTAGGCGCCCGATGCTGAGGTGACCGGCAATTCCGATGTACCGGTTTCCCTTGCTCGCCTCAGTGCGGATCGACGCGAAATTGCAGATGTTCGTGTAGCTGATTGCCTGTGTACACCCGAGCCGCATGAACAGCACGTCGGAGCAAAGAGAGGTGTAAGTACTCAGGCGCAATCCGCGGTGGCTGGGTCGCGTGTAACTTTTGAAGCTGTAACGAAATGGCGCCTCGCAGTGGACCCAAATCCCGTCACCGTGGGGGGCACCACCGAGGGTCGCGAAAGCGTACGAGACAATCCGCTCACCTTCGAACACTGCTGTCATTGTTGCCTTCGCGGAGATCGGGTCGTCCACGAATTTCAGCGACAACCCCAATGATTCGTCATCGGATAAGCGTACCAGTTCGGAGTGTCGCACCTGGCGAACCGTCCAACCAATCGGAAGCGGCGCGAGCGATGGAGCCGTCACAAGCGGTCGCGCCCGCACTCTGTAAACGTGGAGACCGAAACATCGCTCCAACCTGTTCATGGCAGAGCCGAGAAGCGCATGTAGGAGTCCCCATCTCTGACGGGTAGATGAGAATGACTCGTCGTGCCCGACGCGCGTCCGATGTCGGGTCGAACTAGTAGTCGATGCCGAAGTATTCGAAGCCCAACTGCGCATTTCTTTGTGTATCTGGTCGCGATCGGTGGTGCAGCATCGGATGGCATGGTACGGGGCGAGCGATGTTCAATGTGACGCACCTTGTTGGCGTCTTGTTGGGTTAAGACGTGGTCTGACAAAACTGGATGTTCGTCCAAGTGGAAAAGCTGCTCGACATTAGGCACCGGACTTAACGAGAAGGATCGGAAATACAAGGCACCGCGTCGCGAACCGGCCAGAGGATCACGCGTCTACCCAGCGAAGGTAGGCAGCGATTGAATTCGCCAGGAATGTGGCATTGCGGCAACGGCTGAAGGCAATCGTGCCCCGACAGGCAAACCGGGACCCCTGAATCGCGGCGAAAGCCATCCACGGCAGCTGCGGACTTGCCTCAGTTCCGCCATTACCTATTACGTGGGGCTCACATGTTCCAGGCAACGACGGGCACCGTGACAGGTGGTTATTCGGCAGACTGTCCGCAATGTTGGTGACAGTGGTATCGGCGACAAACGTCGACTTCATCATGAGCAGTTATCCATTCCGGAGCGTGACCGAGTCCGGCACTTCGTTTGCCCTCCGACCGCAGCGGAGTCTCGCAGATCGGCTCGATGTACGGGGATCGGCGGAGCCGATTGTCGTACTGCCTGATCCCAGCGAAGACGAAATCGACGCGGCGCTCCTGATCCGCCTCGGTGATCGGGTTCCTGCGGCGCGCCAGGCGCGAGCGGTGCTAGGGCATTTCCTGGTCCACCAACTCGGTGCCTTGGTGAAGGCGCAAACAGCACGGTTCGCCATCACTACGATGCCAGAGCGATGCAACGCGCGCGTGGAACACACCTTCGTCAGCTTCGTCCGGCAATTGGCCCGGGATCTGGGAATCGAATCCATCAACCGCCGGTTCCGGGAAACACGGCCACGCTCCGATGTGTCCGATCTCCCGCATCACCAGCGTCGCCATTCACTGGAGGACGTCTGGGTCTACGAAGGGCGTCTCGACGGTAGAGTCGTGATTCTGGTCGACGACGTGGTGGACACCGGACTCAGTTTGCGCACTGCCGGCCGGATCCTCACGAAAGCCGGCGCTGCGGTATTGCCTCTTGCGCTGATCCGCATGCACAACGAAAACTCCGAGATGGAACGCACCATTCGCAAACACTTTGGAAACGAGTGCCGAGCGCTGCTCGAACTTGCGGAAGTACAAGGGTCGCTGCGATGCCTGATAGAGTCCTGCTCCAGAGATCCAGCGCAACATCAGCGATCCGATGGCCACCCGGGGCATGATCTGCAACTCGGCGATTCAGCGATGGACGCTGGTGTGCGACTTCGCTGACGTAGCCAGGGAAAACGGTGGTGCGTCGGCACTGGCCTCTTGCCGGGGGACGTCGCGCCGATGAGCGCTCGCACCGCCATTCACAGGCTTGAGCACTTCAATTGCGAGCGCCTGCGCAGTTCCAGCTATTTCATCCAGGGATTCCTCGATCTCGCTAGCGACCGTGGAATCGCGTTCAAGATCAGGAACGGCCCGCCCCCCTCGGGATTCCCCGAACTCCAGCCGCTCGGAATTCGATCCCCGTTCAGCGTATTCCGAGCGTTCACGAACCGGTCCGACTTCTACTTCTGTGTGGATGGCCGGGACGGCAACGACAGCTTTCGGCAGCCCTATCTGGAGAAGTGCCGCTACTACTTCAAGGTGAACTACAACAGCGAGGTTCTGGCTGGCGAGCCGGAACTGAGCACGTTCGGCGCGGAAATCCTGCCGGCCATACCGCACTTCCCGATTCGGACGACCGGCATGGCAGCCTACCTGCCGAGGCTTAGGCCAGCCAAGTCGGGGTTTGTCCCGGTCCTGCGTCACAACTGGCGTCGATTCGGCCATTGGCGTAGCGCGATTCCCTTGCGGGACATCACGGCATTGCGTCCGGCTGCGAAGGAGCGCGACTTGCTGTTTGTGGCTCCCTTCTATGATCAGTCCGCTCACCGGGAAACCAACGAATTCCGCTACGAGGTAATGAAGGCAATCCGCGCGCACGCCGGCATCCATTCGCTTTTCGGATTCGCGGCCGAACGCGTGACCGGCAAGTACGCGGAGTTCCACATACCTCACCTGTCGTCGAAGGAGCACTTCGAACGTATGGCCCGATCCAGGCTGCTCGTTTACGTGCGTGGTGCTCATGGCTGCATTTCGTACAAATTCGGCGAGATGCTCGCGCTGGGAGTGCCCATCGTAGGACAAACGTTATTGAACAACGCGGAAGCGCTCATGAGACACGAACACTTCGAAGCGCAGTTTGCCTGGGACGACCCGGAGCAGATCGCGCGCGCCGCAGCCGATCTCCTGTCGGACCCGGCACGTTTGCAGCGCATCGGTGCGGCCAACGCACGCACGTTTGATCGGTACCTTTCACCGCGAGCGGCGGCCGCATCCATACTGGACTGGATCTCGCTACGCGAAGCCGCGCGCCCCGCTGATATCTCCGCCATCGCGCCGGCCGACGATGAACTCGGGCGGGCACCCGCCATGCGTTGTCATCCGCACTGCGCGAGGTGACCCAAACAAGTTGAAGCACCCGCGGTTCGTCAGCATGATCGCGCCGATGCGGTCGCCAGAAAAAGACGACACGCGGGATGATGTCATTCCAGAAATCGCCCCTTATCTTTCCAGTTGGACGCCCAGACGGTGTGGCCGCGATGCAGTTTGAATTGCTGCCGCACCAACACCTCATTCGCCAACGGCATCTCTGCCCGTGTCGAGAAGGAGTTAGATCAGACGGTCGATGCCCGCTCGACCATTGCGATGTCGCACCTCTGAACTGGCTGTCACTATGCTCGGTGAGTTGCTCGACCCATGACCGACGGACCTCTCCCCACGAGACGCGGCACACGACGCCAAAAGGGCCAGGGAAGCGCGAGCACGCATTGGCGGATCGGCACCGGCGGCAGCACGTGGTCGAGAAGGTGCGCGGTGATGCATTCGTACTGGCCCGGGCCAGCGCCCAGCCCGACCCGGCCGCCGGCTAGGTATTCGTCGACTGGGGTGAGACGTTTCGTGCGTTTCATGCCGGGGCGAACGTTGATACCTCTACCCCCGGCTTGACGCCGGATTCCGGTGCGCTGTCGCTCGCGCAGCAAACGGGTGGGTCGGCGTACCTTCCGCGCAGTTTCATCGCGCGTGACGTGAGTGAGCCACGTCTGCATCTCGATGCCGATTGCCCACGGCTGGTGTATCCGGGCTACGTGGTGACCCAGCAGGACTATCCATCGCCGGATGTCATGGCCGATGGGTTGACCGTGCTGCGGCAGATTGCGCCCGGCTGATCCGCGTACCTAGAAACGTGCCCCCAGCCGAATGCCGTACAGTCGCGGCTGACGAAGGGTACCGGTCACGAAGTTCCCGAGCGGCGGCTGGAAGGTGTTTGCAATGACGGTTTCGTCAGTGACATTGATGCCGAACAGACCGACCGAGTATTTTTCGTCGTCACTCGTGAAGATTGCCGAGACGTCGATGGACCAATAGTCGTCC
>JAQBCT010000415.1:0-3919 GCA_032124855.1 Gammaproteobacteria bacterium | reverse complement strand
GAAGTCCACCGCCATCAGCGGCATCATCGCGCCCAGCACGTATGTGAACTCGACCGTGTACTGAATGGTCACTTCGTCATCACCGATGAAGAATCGCGCCATCTCCCGGGCGAAGTAGATCACGATGATGCCCAGCGCGCCCATCGTGAGGGTGGCCATTCGCAGCGCGCGCCAGCCCGCACGCACCGCCTCATCCATATTGTTGGCGCCCAAGTGCTGGCCGACCAGTGTCGCGCCTGCGATGGAGAATCCGAAGCCCGCCACCATGCAGATATTCAGCATGTTCACGCCGATGTTGTAGGCCGCAAACGCCTGCGTGCCGTAGTAGTTGCCGATCAACATCAGGAACGCAAAGAACCCGGCCTGGAAGACGATCTGCTCAACACCGGCCGGATAACCGATATCCAGCAGGCGGCGCAAACGCTCGCGATGCATCCAGCCGGTGCGGATGTAACGAATCATCAGGCGCTGCTTGAACCACAAACCCAGCAGCACCAAACCTCCCAGCGTGAATGAAAGCCCGGCCGCCAGCGCCGCACCGGCAACCCCCATCGCCGGCGCGCCCCACCAGCCGTAGACGAATGCGTACAGCAACGGCACGTTCACCACGTTAACGAACGCACCGACGTACAGCGGCGTCCACGCATCGCCCGCCGCGCGCAACGCACCGCCGATGATGAAGTTCGCGGCAAAGAACACGTTGAACAGCGACAGCCAGCGGATATTCGACGCCGCGAGCGCCACAGTGTGTTCGTCGAGCCCGAAGATCGACGCGATATGGGCCGAGAAAAATACGCCCGGCACCATCAGCACGATGCCGAATACACCACCCAGCGCAAGCGAGGCGATCGTGATGCGGCCGGCCTCGTCTACATCGCCGCGCCCCCACGCGCGCGCCACCAGCGCAGTGGTGCCCGCACCGATGGCCATCATCACTGCCTGCAAGGCAAAGAATATGCGCTGACCGGCGCCCACCGCCGCGAGCGCTTCGGAGCCCAGCGCACCGACCACCTTGGTCTGCACCAGACCCACCACCCCGTACAACAGGTTGCCCAGAATCGCGGGCAGCGCGAGCTGCATGACGCTGAGGCGCCGCGGTTCAGGGTTCGGTTCGCCGGGCTGCGACACTACGTGTGCTCCATCATTGTTGGTACCATTGCGGCCCTGATTGGCTTGCACCAGTCACGCCCGGACAACGTCAATTCCGTTCACTCAACACAGGTCGGCCACCATGTCCGCACAGCGCTTCGACTCCATCGGCGTCAGCCTCGATGACCACATCGCCACCATCGAAATCCAACGGCCGCCGCACAATTTTTTCGATTTCGACCTGATCGGTCAGATCGCAGATGCGTTTTCCCAGCTGGATGACGATCCAGCGTGTCGGGCCATCGTGCTGGCAGCGCAGGGTAAATCGTTCTGCGCGGGTGCGAACTTCGGAAGTGGACGGGATGACGGATCAGGCAGCGCGGATTTTACAGAGGAAGGCTTCCGTAACACCACCGGCACGCTGTATCGCGAAGCGGTGCGTCTGTTCAGCTGCAAGAAACCGGTAGTGGGTGCGATTCAGGGCGCGGCCATCGGCGGCGGTCTTGGCCTGGCGCTGGTACCGGATTTTCGCGTCGTGACGCGCGAGGCACGCTTCGCCGCGAATTTCGCCAAGCTCGGCATCCATCCGGGATTCGGGCTCACGGTGACGCTGCCGAATCTGATCGGCCAACAGCACGCCAATCTCATGTTCATGACCGGTCGGCGCCTGTCGGGTGAAGAAGCACTGGCCATCGGACTTGCTGATCAGCTCGTCGAGGCCGATGAGCTGCGCAATGCCGCGCGCGCACTGGCCGCGGAGATCGCCGAGAACGCGCCGCTGGCCGTTGTGTCGGTGCGCGCCACCATGCGGGCGGGCCTGGCCGAGCGCGTCGCCGCCGCAACCGAGCATGAGCTGAAGGAACAACAATGGCTGCGCGCGACCAACGATTCTGTCGAGGGGATTCGCGCCGTGTCCGAACGACGGGCGGGGAACTTCAAAGGCGACTGACGCGGCCCGCCGGGCGATTCGGCTGGCAGCATGTCAACCGAAGCAGCGCACCGCCACCCGATCGAGGTAGCCCACCAGGTTGGCGCGCAACAGCGCATGATCCTTGACAGGGCTGACATAGGGAACATTGACAATGTTCGCCAGCACCCCATAGGCAACCGCATCGATCTCCGTGGCTTCAGCACCCATCAGATACGGTTTGTCGGCCAGCAGATCGGCGACGGCATCCACATCCCGGCAACCGATGGCATGGATTTCTTCGCGCGTGTGCTTGCCGGTGCCCTGCCCGGCCAGCTGCCTGCGTACGCCGCGCCTGGCCACCGGTGCGATGATCATCCGCAACGGTGCCGGAATGCCCCCCAGCACGGTACTTCGAGTGATCAACCAGTTCGCATCGACCATCCAGCGGTCGTAAACCAACACCCAGTAAAGGCTGTCCTCAATCAGGCGCCGCAATGCGTGTGCGGTGGCGCGCTGCGAAGCATCGAGCCGTGCATCGGGATCGCGACCCAAGCGCGCCTTGAGATGCTCGATGATGAAACCGGAATCACCGATCTTCAGACCGTCAATTTCGGCCCAGGGCAGCTTGCCCTTGGGGCCGCTGAACGGCGTGGCATCCACCACCGTGCGATAGGGAATGTCGGCCAGCTTCAGCCAGGCTTCCAGTTTCAGGCAGAAGGGCCCGACTGAACGCAGCCCCCATTCGGGCACGATCTGGTGAACGATGATCTCAGGCATACACCTAACTCCCCCGATTCAGCTCGCGGCCCAGCTCGGCCGTTTGGACAATTCGTCTCTGTACCGTGCCACGTTCGGCAACTCGAACGGCAGCTCCAGCTTCACCGCCTGGGCGAAGTCCAGCCCACAGCCGAACGTGATATCCGCAATCGAAAACGTTTCGCCCGCAATGAAACGCTGCTGCGCGAGCGCCGCGTCGAATAACGGCAACGCTTGCGCCGCCAGTTCCTGACTGATGGCGCCCCACTCTTTCGAAATTTTCTCACGGTCCTTGAAGAATCCGGTGAGATTGCGGAACGCCTGAGCCACGGGCATCAGGAAGTTCAGCTCTGCACGCCGATTCCACATCTCGATCACGGCACGGGATCTGGCGTCCGTGCCAAACAGCGGCGGCGTCGGGTGGAGCTCTTCGAAATAGCGACAGATGGCCACGCTCTCGGCAATACACGTGCCATCGTCGAATTGCAGAACCGGGATGCGGCCGAACGGGTTCTTCACGCGATGTGCCCCGCCCAGATTGTCGCCCGCGCGAAGATCGATGTTCACGGCATCGACCTCGACTTTCTTCTCGGCGAGGAATACGCGCACGCGGCGCCCGTTCGGCGTGCCCTTGGCTTCGATGATGTGCATATCGGATGACTCCCGTGTGATTGGTCGTTCAACTGCTGATGCAGCGCAGTGGTACGGGCTTCGGCCCGCGAAGTCGCGCAGCGTAACATCCAGTCGGGAGCAGCACAGCGGGTCGCGACATGCGCAGACAAGCTCAACACCTGACCGAGGAAGCGGCATGGCTACAGAACACCCGATGAACTCTTCAACTCAATCTAGTCAGCGTTGCACTTCAAAGTTGAACCTAGACCGCATCGATCCTCTCGGCCTGCGCCTCATCAGCACGCGCACCTTCAGCAACGGCAATGTCTTGTTAAGCTACACGCGCGTTGATCCGCAACACTCAATCCGACGAGGAGATTCGATGAAACTGGGTAAGCTCGGCGTTTGGTATTTCACCGATGGTATGCACGCGGAACAGGCAGCCGCCACAGCCCAACGCATCGAAGGGCTCGGCTACGCCGCGTTGTGGCTACCCGAAACCGTGGGACGCCATCCGTTCGCGCACGCAGCGTGGCTGCTGGCCAAGACGCA
>JAQBCT010000414.1:0-15194 GCA_032124855.1 Gammaproteobacteria bacterium | reverse complement strand
GGTAGTTGACGTTGACATGGGTGAGGCGCGCTTTGAAGCAGGCGCCCAACGTTTCGAGATACGCCGGGCAGTTGCGCAGGTAGAACGCAACCTTGTCGCTGGCCTGCGTGGAGCGATTGAGAAAGCGCCGCGCCAGATTGTTGGTGCGGCGGTTGAATTCTCCCCACGTCACCACCTTGGAATCGTGAATGAGGCAGGGTTTATCCTGGGCGACGACAGCACCCACCGCATCCAGAATGTCGCCGTAGTTCCACGTCATCTACTTCGCCCCTGGTGGTTGGACACTCAACAGCCGGCGCGCATGCCGATGGGTTGCCCGTCCACGATCTGATCCAGATATTCCGAGAGTCCGTAACCGACCTGTGCGTCGCACGTATATTCGGTCATGCCTTCTGTGATGCGCGTGAACAGATCCTGGCCATCGGCCGCCTTGCGGCGATTGCGCAACGGGATCAGCGACATGATGCGGCCGGTGACGTGATACTCACGTTCATCGGTGCGCGCCCACACGGCAAGCTTCGTCTGACACTGATCGGCGTCATAGTGCGACTCAATGCGCGCGTCGCGGATCATCACGTACGCACCATCGCGCAATACCATGCCGCCAGCGCGCGGTTTGGCATCGGGCGCGCAGGTGATGGATACCATCATGGCGAAGTCGCGCGAAAAGCTCATGGGCAGCCAGCGATACCACGCAATGGCCTGCCAGTAGCGGGGCCCCCACGAATGATCGCGCAGCCCCAGACCATCGATGGCGAAGCGTTCTCCTGCCACCTCGATGCTGCCACGCGCCGCCATATGCTGTTCGTAGTGGCCGCGCGCGAATGATTCCTCGGCCTTCAGTTGCAGCTTCGAACCATCCGCATTGACCGGCTCGCCACCGAACATCGGCGACACACCTTCGTAGTCGAGATCGATGGTGGCAGGCAGCACGGGATTGTTCTTGAACGCACTCGCCGGGTCCGCCATATCCTTGGGCGTTGCCATCAGACATAGCTTGCCGCGATAACGCACGGCGGCACGCTTAAACGGTTCTGTCACTTCGAAGTTCATGCCGGCGCCGTCGAAGGCGGCGTTGGTGCGCCCTTCGGGACGGGCGAACATGAACCCCACGCGCCCGTCGGGCAGATAGACGCAGCACGACATTTCGCCACGCCCCTCGTTAGGACGATTGGCGAGACGAAACCATCCGCCGATGCCGCCAGCGCGGTCGAAAACGTTGAAGTACATGCTCTCGTTGAAATTCTGGGCCGCTTCGATGGGATGCGTGAATTCGTCCTGCGGTTCCAGGCGCACGCGTATGCCGGGCTGCTCGGTTGCCATCGTGATTTCCAGGATGAATTGCAGGCAGGCAATGTAACCAACGCGCAGCGCGCTGGCCACATGCTGCGATCAGGTCACTCCAGGGCGACGCGCTGTGATGATCCACAGCGGATCCTCGCCCGGCGGCGAGCGATCTACGAACGAGGTATCCACGAATGCACCGGCCAGCTCCACGTATGCACGCACCAGCCGAATGCGTTCCTGCGCACCCAGTTCATGAAACGCACGGATGGCCTTGGTTGGGAAGCAGCGATGCGACATGGCAACGATCAATTGCCCGCCCGGGCTCAACACGCGACCGATATCGCGGAACACTTCCACCGGGCGAATGAGGTACTGCACCGACACGGCAATCGCCACCGCATCGAATGCTGCATCCCCAAACGGCAGCACCACGTCGCGATTGAGATCCTGCACGATGCGCTGCTGCAGCCGCGGATTCGCGGCGAGCTCGGCATCATTCATACCCAGGCCGGCGACATGTCCATAGCGCCGCTCGGGCGGCAGGTGTGATACCCAGGAGGACATCAGATCCAGCACGCGGGCGCCTTCGGGCAGCACTTCGCGGTAGTACTGGGTCAGCGCATCAATGGTGCCGGGGTCGATGTGAGTGACCAGCCGCGGCGTCGCATAAAAGTTCGCATCGTCGCCGTCGTCTACACGGGCAAACAAAGCGGCAGGCAGCGCGGGCTCAGGAGGCTTGATCGACATGCCGGGAGTATCAACCATGGCCCGGCCGCTCACTAGCCGGGGAATGGGCTTACAAGCACCTTACCGGCGCCGGATGACCGGCTCACGGGTTTGAGGGAAGATAGGCTCGGGAGGACACAATATGAAAATAAAACGAGATCCGCAGAGTAAGTTCTGGGTGCTGTCTTCGAACTCGCGCGTGCTGTACAAGGGCCGCCGAAGCCCGTGGGATGATCCGACGATCATCCGCCAGGCAATGCTTCGGGAACGGCAGCTCGCTCGCGCAGCGGAGCCCGCACCACAAGCCAGTTAGCGTGACGCAACGCACCGCGCGTCGCGACGCGCGGTGCGATGGACAAGGACGTCGAGCATGCAACGCCAACCGGGCCAGGATCTGACCCAGGGACCGGTTGGTCGGGGCCTGTTCCGGCTCACCGCGCCAATGATGCTGGCCGTCTCGTCGTCAATCATCGTGCAGATGATCGAGATCGGTTTCATTGGCCAGCTGGGCACCGAACAGCTGGCCGCCGTCACGTTCACATTCCCTGTGATGATGTTGCTGACCAGCGTGGCGCTGGGAATCGGCATCGGCACATCTTCAGTGATCGCGCGCCGCGTCGGCCGCGGTGACTGGCAGGCGGTGCGTCGCCTCGCAACCCACAGCCTGTTGCTGGTCTTCATTCTGCTCAGCGCTTTGGCAAGCCTGGGCATCGCAACCATCGTTCCGGTGTTCACCGCACTGGGCGCGAAAGGCGCGGTGCTGGCGCACATTCAGGAATACCTGCTGATCTACTACCCAGGCACGGTGCTGTTCACCGTGACGATGGTGGCCGGCAACGTCATGCGCGCCACCGGCAACGCTCGCGTTCCTGGACTGGTGATGACGCTTGGCGCGGCATTGAATCTGCTGCTCGACCCGATCCTGATTTTCGGCTGGTTCGGGGCACCCCGCCTGGAACTCATCGGCGCCGCCGTGGCGATGGTGCTGGCGCGCCTGATGATGGCGGGCATCCTGCTCTATATCACTGTGGTCCGCGATGCGCTGTTCCTGCGGATCAGCCAATGGCGCGAGCAGGCGTTCGACTCATGCCGCGAGATCATGGCGATCGGCCTGCCGGCCATCGCCACCCAGATGATCGGTCCGATCTCCGGCGCCATCATCACGCGTCTGCTGGCGAGCCACGGCGAGGTGGTGATCGCCGGATTTGGGGTTGCCGGGCGGGTTGAAGCCGTGGCCGTGATGTTGCTGTTTGCACTGTCCGGCAGCATCGGCCCGTTTGTCGGACAGAACTGGGGCGCCAGCGCCGTCGAACGCGTGCGCGAAGGCATGCGCGTTGCCTATCAGTTCTGTCTGATCTGGGGGGCCGTGGCATGGCTGTTGTTGTGGCTGCTCGGCGATCGGCTGGTACCGCTGATCGATGCCAATCCCGCCGTCGTCGCGGCCGCCAAGCAATATTTGGCGATCGTGCCAATTTCCTACGGTCTGTGGGGCGTGCTGATGATGTCCTCGGCTGCGTTCAACTCGCTGGGCAAGCCCATCCCGTCTACCGTGATGGCGTTCACGCGTATGTTCGTGATCTACGTGCCAATGGCGATGATCGCCGATCACTACTTCGGCTACACCGGCATCTTCATGGCCACGGCAACCGCGAATGCGGCGATGGGCGGTTGGGGCTATGTGTGGCTGAAACGCAGCGTGCTGCGTCATGATGTCGCGGCACCCTGATTCGCCACTGTTGCCAAGCTGCAGACTAACGTAAATGAAAAAATCAGATTTCTACCGCGATGCCCGCACCGACCTCGACGGGCCGCTGCATGGCGTCACGGTGCTGGAGGCAACCACCACCTGGGCTGGACCGATGGCAGGCTGCGTGCTTGCCGATTTCGGCGCGCGCGTGATCAAAGTGGAACACCCAAAGGGCGAAGTCGGGCGCCGGCTGTTGCCATTGCTGCCGGATTCGCCGGCAGCGTTGTCGCTGCCCCATGAAACGGTCAATCGCAACAAGCGCAGCCTGACGCTCAATCTGTCAAACGAACGTGGCCGCCGTCTGTTCCTGGATCTCGCGCGCAACGCCGACATCGTCATTGAGAATTTCCGTCCTGGCACGATGGCCGAATGGGGCGTTGGGTACGACCACGTGCGCGCCGTGAAGCACGACATCGTCTACGTATCGATCAGCGGCTTCGGGCAGTTCGGGGCCTTCGCAGAACGCGCCGGCTACGATCCCATCGCACAGAGTTATTCCGGCTTCGCCTCGTTGAACGGCCCGCCTGACGGCGAGCCGGTGAAGGCGGCCACCTATCTCGGCGACGACCTGGCCGGACTGCACGGTGCGCTGGGTGCGATGGCGGCGCTGCGGCACCGGGACCGAACCGGCGAGGGTCAGTACATCGACGTCGCGCTGGTTGATGCGCTGCTGTTCCAGAGCAACGGCAATCTGAGTGCGGGCGCACTGGGCCTGCCGATGCCGCGCATGGGCAATCAATTCAGCGTTGCCGCGCCCACGAATATGTACCGATGCAGTGACGGCTATGTCTTTGCGGGCATTCTGGTGGACAACCACTGGAAACGCTGTGCGCGGCTGCTCGGCCGGGCCGAACTGGCTGACGATCCGCGCTACGCCGCACTAGCCGGCCGGCTCGCACATCGCGATGAACTCGACGCGCTTCTCGCGCAGTGGTGTGCGGCGCGCACTGTGGCTGACGTGGTGGCGCTATTTGATGAGAACGGGCTGGCCGCGACGCGCGTCAACACCTACGCCGAAGCGGCTGCCGAGGAACATGTCGCAGCGCGCGATATGCTGCAAAGCACCCGGTTGCACGACGGCAGCACGGCACCCATCGTCGGGCCGGCTGCCAAGTTCTCCCGCACACCATTGAAGGTGCGAAGTTCCTCCGAATCCCTCGGGGCGTCCACCGACGCCATTCTCGGCGAGCTGGGCTATGATGAGGACACCATCGCCCAACTACGTCGCGAAGGGGCGATCTGACGCTCAGTCGATCTTCAGCAGCTGCTTGCCCACGTTCTTGCCCGTGAACAGCCGGGTCAGCGTCGCAGGAATATTCTTGAAGCCTTCCTGCACGTCCTCCTGATACACCAGTTCGCCGGCCGCAATCCAGCTGAGGAGATCCGGCACCGCGATCTGCGTACGATCCATGTAGTCGATGACGATGAAACCTTCCATGCGCGCACGCATGATCACGAGATTCATCAGATTCACCGGCCCGGGGATGGGCTTCGTCGCGTTGTAGCCGGAAATGCCACCGCACAGCACCACGCGCGCATGCATGGCCAGGTGATTCAGCGTCGCCTCCAGAATGTCGCCGCCCACGTTGTCGAAGAATACGTCGACCCCCTTCGGGCACAGCTTGCCGATCCGCGCATCGACGTCCTCGCTCTTGTAGTCGATCACTGCATCGAAGCGCGCCTGCTTCTTCAGCCAGCGGCATTTCTCGGCACCGCCCGCGATGCCCACCACGCGACAGCCCTTGATGCGCGCAATCTGTCCGGCCACCGATCCTGTAGCGCCGGCGGCGCCGGATACCAGTACCGTTTCGCCCGGTTTCGGCTTGCCCAGATCGAGCATGCCCCAGTACGCCGTGAGGCCCGTCACGCCGAGCACAGACAGCGGCATGGTCAGCGGCACGCCGTCAGGCAGTTTGTTCAGGCCGAACGCCCCGCTGCCCGGTGCAACCACGCTGTAATCCTGCCAGCCGCCCGTGGTCATCACCTTGTCGCCGGGCCTGAAGCCCGGATGATTGGATGTCACCACTTCGCCCACTGAGCCGGCCCGCATCACTTCACCGATTTTCACCGGCGGCAGGTAGCTCGGCCGGTCCTCCATCCAGCCGCGCTGTGTGGGATCGAACGACAAATACAGGTTTTTGATCAGCACCTGGCCGTCGCGCGGCTTGGGGATCCTGCCTTCGCGATATTCGAAATTCGCCTTGCCGACGTTGCCATGAGGACGCTTGGCCAAGACCCACTGCCGATTCACATTCGCCATCGTTCTACCTAGTCATTGAAAGGAGCGGCGATGATAACGGGCTGCCTTGAATAAATCCGGCGCGGCCCGCAGAGTCGCCGCAGAAGTCAGGAGGTCCCATGGTCGCATTCAAATCCGCCACCGAACTCGTCGCCATGTTGCGCGCGCGCAAGATCAGCCCCGGCGAACTGCTCGCCGAGTATCGCGCGCGGGGCCGACGCCACCACGCCACGGTGAATGCCATCATCTGGCAGAACGAGCACGCCGAATCGGCAGCAGAAAACGCCGATCCGTCGAGCGCCCTGGCCGGCCTGCCAATGACCGTCAAGGAGGCTTACAACCTCGTTGGATCACCCACGACGTGGGGCATCCCGAGCCTGCGCAACAATCTTTCGACGTCGGATGCGGTGGCGGTTGAACGGCTGCGGCGGGCGGGCGCGAACATATTTGGCAAAACCAATGTGCCCATCAATCTGGGCGACTTTCAGAGCTACAACGACATTTACGGCACTACCAACAATCCATGGGGTCTCGATCGCACCCCAGGTGGCTCGTCTGGCGGTTCTGCTGCTGCTCTGGCGGCGGGGCTCACTGCGCTTGAGATGGGATCAGATATCGGCGGCTCAATCCGCAATCCGGCACATTACTGCGGCGTATTCGGCCACAAACCCACTTATATGCTGGTTCCGCAGCGCGGCCACGCACCACCCGGGATCCTGTCCGAAGCAGATATTGCCGTGGTCGGTCCCATGGCACGCTCGGCAGCAGACCTCGACCTGGCGTTGGATATCGTTGCAGCACCCGATCGACTCCACGCCGGACTCAGCTACACCCTGCCGCGTCTGGACGGCCGCGCGCTGGGCGACCTGAAAGTCGCCGTGTGGGCTAACGACGACGCTGCACCCGTATCGGCAGACACCGAACGCGCCGTATTCAAAGTGTCCGACGCGCTGAAACGTGCGGGCGCCTCCGTCAACGCGGATGCGCGCCCGGCATTCACATCGCACGAGAGTCACGCCATCTATGAAAATCTGCTGGGGGCATTTTTGTCATCGGCGCTGCCGGATGAGGCGTTCGCCGATCTGAAGGCGCAGGCGCTCAATCTGGCCCCGAACGATGCTCGCCCCGGCGCGGCAGCCCTACGCGCGCAGACGATGGATCATCGCGGCTGGGTGGGCATGAACGAAGCCCGCGAGCGGCTGCGCTGGGCATGGCGCGAATTCTTCGACCACCACGACATCCTCCTTGCACCCATCACCGCCACCGCTGCGTTCCAGCACGACCATCGACCGATGGGCGAGCGGACCATCGATGTAGACGGCATGCCGCAGCCCTATTTCCAGCAGTTGTTCTGGGCCGGACTCAGCGGCGTGGCGTACCTGCCGTCGACAGTGATTCCAACCGGCGTGAACGCAGCCGGGCTGCCGATCGGAATCCAGATCATCGGCCCCGCATACGGCGACCGCATCACCATCGGCGTCGCCCGACTGCTCGAAGCGGAAGGCTTTGCCTTTACGCCGCCACCTGATTTTTCCTAATCGCAGGTTCCGACCATGACCGACCTCAGTTTTGCCTCCGCCACCGAACTCGTCCGCCTGATCAAAACTCGCGAGATTTCGAGCGTGGAACTGCTCGAACACTTTTTCGCCCGCGTCGATGCACACAACGGCCCCATCAATGCGGTGATCGCGCAGGACCGCAGCGGCGCACGCGAAGCCGCCAAGGCTGCGGATGCCGCACTCGCGCGCGGCGAGGACTGGGGCCCACTGCATGGCGTGCCGATGACGGTGAAGGAGTCGTACAACGTGGCTGGCTATGCCACCACCCACGGCATCCCGGCCATGAAGAACAACATCGCGAGCGAAGATGCACTCTCGATTCAACGCCTGAAGCGCGCCGGTGCGGTGATCTTCGGAAAGACCAACGTGCCGCTGCGGCTGGCCGACTTCCAGAGCTACAACGACATTTACGGCACGACCAACAATCCCTGGGATAAGGGTCGCACCCCAGGTGGCTCGTCGGGCGGCTCGGCGGCAGCGCTGGCGGCAGGACTCACTGGACTCGAGACGGGCTCGGATATCGGCGGATCGATCCGCAATCCAGCGCACTTTTGCGGCGTCTTCGGCCACAAGCCCACCTGGAATCTGCTGCCACCGCGCGGCCATGCGCTGCCAGGCATTCTCTCGCCCAGCGACATTTCGGTAATCGGCCCGCTGGCGCGCTCGGCAACCGATCTGGAAACAGCCGTGCTCGTGATGGCCGGGCCCGACGAAATTCAGAGCAAAGGCTATACACTGACATTGCCGCGCCTCGGAAAACCCGTTAGCGCGTTGCGGGTGGCAGTATGGTCCGATGAAACCATCGCCCCCGTATCCAAAGAGGTGCAACGTCGCGTCGAGTCCGCGGCCGCAACGTTGCAAAAGCTGGGCGCCACCGTGGACAGCTCGGCTCGGCCCGATTTCACGGCAAGCCATTCCCAGGAAATATTCCAGCTGCTGCTGCAGGCCACCATGTCGGGGCGTCTGCCGGACGCCGAGTACAACGCACTGCGCGGCGCCGTTGCCGAATTGGCGGACGACGATCGCAGCGCGCGGGCAACGACCCTTCGTGCCCAGGCCGCCACCTTTCGCGACTGGAACCGGGGCAACGAAGCGCGCACGCATATGCGCTGGGCATGGCGCGCATTCTTCGACCGATACGATGTGCTGCTTACGCCGATCATGCCGACGTCTGCTTTTCCTCACGACCACAGCGCCTTTGGCGAACGCACGGTGACGGTGGACGGTACCCAACGGCCCTACTTCGAGCAGATCTTCTGGGCGGGCCTCGCCGGGATCAGCTATCTGCCGGCCACCATCATTCCGAGTGGGCCGGACAGTGCAGGACTGCCCATTGGCGTGCAGATCATCGGCGCGGAGTACGCCGACCTGACCACCATCGCGGTGGCCCAGCTCCTGGAGCAACACGGCTTCGCATTCCAGGCACCGCCCGGATATTGATGCAGGCGTCAGCGCAGGCGCACCCCAACATCGCCCTGGTGAAATACTGGGGTAAGCGCGCGGGTGCGGACAATGTGCCGGCCACGCCCTCGCTGTCGATTACGCTGGATGAGTTGCGCAGTCATACACATGTCAGCTTCGACGCCGGCCACCGCGCACGCGAGGTCATTCTCAACGGTGTGGTGGTGGTCGACGCCAAGATCGACGCCTGTCTCGACCGGCTCATTGCCCGTGCCCGACGCACGGTGCCGCCCGTGCACGTGGTGACAGACAACAACTTCGCCACCGCAGCCGGACTTGCCTCTTCCGCCTCGGGTTTCGCAGCGCTGGTATGCGCCGTGAATGCTGCGCTCAATTTGCGCTTGAGCGCCCGGGAACTCGCCATCGAAGCGCGTCGCGCTTCGGCCTCCGCGGCGCGATCGCTGTACGGTGGTTTTGTGAGTCTTGCCGGATCCGACGATCCGGATACGTGGATCGCGCAACCCGAACTCGATGCGGCGGCATGGCCACTGCGCGTGGTGATCGCAGTCTGCGCCGAGGAGCGGAAAGCCGTGTCCTCCAGCGCGGGTATGACACAGTCACGCTCCTCCCCTTTCTTTGATCGTTGGACGGTTGCCGGTGAAGAGGATTTCGGTGCCGCGCGTCAGGCTGTGGTCACACGGGATTTTGCGGGCCTCGCCGCGGTGGCCGAGGCGAACTGTCTGGCCATGCACGCGGTAATGCTGTCGAGCCGGCCCGCCCTGATCTACTGGAACGCTGCCACTGTTGCGTGCATGCATCGCATCCGAGAACTGCGCGCCGCGGGCACCACGGTGTTCTTCACCATCGATGCGGGTCCCCAGGTGAAAGCGGTATGCGAACCCGCGGCGGCGCCCCGGGTACGCGCCGCACTCGCCGAACTGCCAGGCGTGAAACAGGTGCTCGACGTGGGTTTGGGCTGCGGCGCACAGGTGCTGGCACACACACCGTGACAATAGTGGTGAGCGCGCCGGGCAAACTGGTCGTCACAGGCGAATACGCGGTACTGGCCGGTGCGCCGGCACTGGTGATGGCGATCAATCGCCGCATGGTGTGTACGTTGCAGCCAGCGGACAGTGTCGACTGGCATTTTCGTTCGAGCGGATTCGCCGGCGAGGCTCACCACACCCTGACGGCGCTGCTCGACGGTGGGCCACTGGACGTCGCCGACCCGGCTTATCTGTGTCAACACATCCTGCGGGCGTTGCGCGCAGCCAACGCGGGCGTGGCGGATCTACCTTCGCATCTGTTGTTGTCCGCGGATTCGCGCGCCGGATTCGACGGCGCACAGAAAATCGGCGTGGGCAGCAGCGCCGCGGTGTGCGCCGCCTCGACAGCGGCGCTGCTGAGGCTATGTGGGAGCGCCGCACCGGTGGTCGACATCGCGCAGCGCGCCCATGCCCACGCCCAGGGGGGCCGTGGCAGCGGTCTGGATGTGGCGGCAGCGTGCGCCGGCGGCTTCATCTGCTTCGAACGCACGCGGGATACCGCCGCGCGCCAGCTGTCATTTCCAGAAAATGTGCGCTTCGCAACGGTATTCACAGGCACCAGCGCTGCGACCACCGATCACCTGGCGCGCTACGATCGCTGGTGTGCCGGCGCCATTCCCCAACCCCTGCAGAACCTGATGGACGCAGCCTCCGCCGTGGCAGCCGCGGTGCCCGAGGCGGAGGCTTTCATGCGACAATTGTGTGCCTATATTCGGGCGCTGCAGCAGTTGGACGACGCCGCAGATCTGGGAATCTACACCGATGCGCACCGAAAACTGACGCGGCTCGGCACGGCGTGCGGTGTGGCATACAAACCCAGTGGCGCCGGCGGCGGCGATATGGGGATGGCCTTTGCGACGGACGCCGCCGCCATCGCCTCTTTCGAGGCCGAAGCCGCAACCGCGGGTTTCAAGCCCTTGCCAATGGAGTTGGATCTGCATGGCATCACAATCAGTCACGAAGGATAGCGGCGCCTCCCGCATCCCGAACTTCTTCCGGATGACCATCCGAGAGCGGATCGATGCATTGCGCGACCGCGGGCTGCTGTCGGACGACGATATCGCGCTGCTGATGGCCGGCGACCATACGCTGCGCATCGCCACCGCGGACAAAATGATCGAAAACGTCGTCGGTGTGCTGGGGCTGCCCTTGGGGCTGGCGCTGAATTTTCTGATCAACGGCCGCGACTACGTGGTGCCGCTGTGCGTCGAGGAACCCTCGATCGTCGCGGGGCTCTCGGCCGCTGCACGCACGGCACGGCTGTCGGGCGGCTTCAAAGCGACTGCAACGGATCCCATTCTCATCGGCCAGGTGCAGCTGGTGGATATGGATAATCCGCGCATCGCGATGGATGCACTGCGCCACCATCGCGACGAAATTCTCAGCCTCGCCAACAGCCTGCACCCCAAGATGGTGGCGCGTGGCGGCGGCGCGCGCGACATCGAGCTGTTTCATCATCACGCGCCTGAAGACGGTCGCGAAATGGTGGTGCTACATCTGCTGGTGGATACCCGCGATGCGATGGGCGCGAATCTGGTCAACACCATGTGCGAAGGCGTGGCCTCGCTGGTGGAATCGATCACCGGCGGCAAGGTGTTCTTGCGCATCCTCTCCAATCTCACCGACCGGGCCCTCGCCCGTGCCCAGGTGGTGATCCCGGTGAACAATCTGGAAGGCAAGGGGTTCAGCGGTGCTGCGGTGCGCGACGGCATCATCCTGGCCACCGATCTGGCCACCGTGGATCCCTATCGCGCCGCGACGCACAACAAAGGCGTGATGAACGGTGTCGATGCGGTGGCATTGGCCACCGGCAACGACTGGCGTGCCATCGAAGCAGCCGCGCATGCCTATGCAGCCCGCGGCGGACGGTATTCGTCGCTCACGCGCTGGTACAAGAACGAACGCGGTGATCTGGTGGGCGAGATCGAAATTCCGATGAAGGTGGGCACCGTGGGCGGCTCGCTGGAAACCAATCCCACCGTGCGCATCAACCACCGTCTGCTCGGCTCGCCCAATGCCTCCGAACTCGCCGGCATCATGGGCGCCGTCGGCCTGGCACAGAATTTTGCCGCGCTGCGCGCGCTATCCACCGACGGGATCCAGCAGGGGCATATGACCTTGCATGCACGCAGCGTAGCCACCACCGCTGGCGTGCCAGAGCATCTCTTTGAATCGGTCGTAGAGGCGCTGATCGAATCGGGCGAGATCAAGGTGTGGAAGGCCGCGGAGCTGGTGCGAACGCTCACCGCGAAGCGTCGTCCCGCGGAACTGGGTGAGCCGCGCAGCTACGCCAACGGCAAGATCATCCTGCTGGGCGAGCATGCGGTGGTCTACGGGCGCCACGCCATTGCCGCACCGATCCCGCTGGCAGTAGAAGCGCGTGTGCTAGCGGCCACGGAAGGTGTACGGGTGCTGGTGCCGCGCTGGGGCGTCGAGCAACGCATCCGCAGTGTGGATGAACATCCGCAGGGTGTTGCCGGCATTCTGGCGATGCTGCTGCGCGAGCTGGCGCTGGACGATCAAGCCATCGACATCGAGGTGTTTCCGCATCTGCCGCGGGCGATGGGACTGGGGGGTTCGGCGGCACTGGCCGTGGCCATCGTGCGGGCCCTGGATGCGTACTTCGTGCTGAACCTGTCGGCAGAGCGGATCAACGCGCTGGCATTCGAATGCGAGAAGGCGGCACACGGTACCCCATCGGGGATCGACAACACGGTTGCCACCTACGGGCAGATCCTGCTGTACAACAACGCGACTGGACCGCGTTTCTCAACACTGGAAACCGGCGCACCGCTGCCCATCGTAGTTGGAATTTCCGGCAAGGAGAGCCTCACCGCCAACAATGTTGCGCTGGTGCGCGCGGCATGGCAGCGTCAGCCGGCACGCTATGAAGCGTTGTTCGACGAAGTTGACCGTCTCACGCTTGCGGCGGCCGATGCGATCAAGGCCGGTGATCTGTTTGAACTGGGCGAACTGATGAACCTCAATCACGGTCTGCTCAATGGATTGCAGTTATCCACGCCCGAACTGGAAGAGATGATTCACATCGCCAGGCGCAACGGCGCCGCGGGCGCCAAACTCACGGGCGGCGGCGGTGGCGGCTCCATCATCGCGCTGTGTCCCGAGCGTCACGAAGCCGTGGCAGCAGCCATCGAGGCTGCGGGCTATCAGACGTTGACCGTGCACATCGACGCACGCGTCCCGGCATGACACACCCGCAAACACGGCATCGCATCGTCTCGTCCGAGGACGAGCCGCTGATTCTGGTAGACAGTCAGGATCGCGAGGTGGGCGTGTTGGCCAAGGCAGACTGCCACGATGGTGCCGGCGTGCTGCACCGCGCTTTTTCGCTGTTCGTATTCAACGAAGAGGGTGCTTTGTTGCTGCAGCAGCGGCAGGCGGATAAACGCCTGTGGCCCCTGTTCTGGTCGAACAGCTGCTGCAGCCACCCACGCGCTGGCGAAGATATGCCCCTGGCCATTCGCCGCCGCCTCGAGCAGGAACTCGGTCTCAGTGCGCGACTCGGCTTCCTCTACAAGTTCGAATACAACGCGCAGTTCGGCGACGCCGGTACTGAGCACGAGCTGTGCTGGGTGTACGCCGGCACCACTCCAGCGCAACCCGTCATCAATACCAGCGAAATTGCGGCATGGCGCTGGATTACCCCCAGCGATCTCGACGCCGAACTGAACGCAACCCCCGAACTATTCACGCCATGGTTCAAGCTGGAATGGCAATCGCTGCGCAACACGCACCGCGCCCGCCTGGAGCAGCTGCTGCGCTGACGCCTGCGGCACCGCCTACTGCAGGCGGATATGCGATGTATCGGGCGGTGCCGGCTGCGGTTTCGTATCCGCCTCGGCCAGCCGCGCCCCAGGCGGCGCGACGTCGAAATTGATGGCATCCATGTCCACGGGTGGGGCCACTGCGGCCTTGCGCGGCGCGAGACTCGCGCCGGGATTGGCGAGCTTCCACGCGGGCACATCCACCACGATATCGGGTGTGGCGATTTCCTCACCTATGTTGCTGCCCACATCAGCCACGCTCAAATGCGACGTATCCGGCACCGCGACAAGGGGCGCGGTGTGCGGATCGGCCATGGGGCTGCCGACTTCGGCCAGCGTGAAATGCGAGGTATCAACCACGGGCTCGCTCGGCGTCGGTGCAGCGTCAGCCAGCCGCGTACCCGGGGGCGCGACGTCGAATGCGGGCGCGTCCTGCGACGGCGTCGAAGCCGCCGCAATTGGCGTCACGGCATCTGGCGTATCGATCGATATTGGCATCACCCGCAGGCGCGCGCCCGCCCGCTTGAATGCCACCTGAAAGCGCGCCGCGGTATCGGCATCCGCGGTCTTGCGCACCGTCACGGCTTTGCCGGTGAACAACGCATCGAGTCTCGCGCCTTCCAGTTGCAGCGCCACCCCGAGCCGTTGTTTCACCACGGCCTGATGCTGGCCCTCGAGCACTTCACCCCGAAATACCAAGCGGTATGTCTGCGTCATCACCACGGCCCGTTGCGCATTCACACGATGCGTGCAGCCACGATAACGGATCCCGCGCACGCCGCGAACCCTGCATGCGTTGCACGGATCGTGTTGGCGATGAATACTGGCTCACAAAATCGGGGGAATGAATCATGGGAACGCCTGCACGTGTGGTCGTGTTGCCACAAGGTCCTGCACCGCTGCGGATCGAAGAGATCACCCTGGCCGACCCCGGCCCCACCCAGGTGGTGGTGAAACAATTCGCGTCCGGCATCTGTCATTCCCAACTCCATCAGATGCATCGTCCCCGGCGCACACCCGTGATTCTCGGCCACGAATCGACAGGCATCGTGACGAAGACCGGCAAGGACGTGCAGCACGTGGCCGAGGGTGATCTTGTCCTGGTCACCTGGGTACCACGCGATGCGGAGCACGCGACGCGGCGCCCCGTAGTTGCAACCCTCGCCGTCTCCGACGGCACCGCCCAGTCGGAGAATGTGTTCACCTGGGCGGACTACACGCTTGCCGATGAGCAGTACGTCGTCAAAGTGGCGGCCAATACGCCCCGCGATGTCACCTCCATCATCGGCTGCGCCGTGATGACCGGCGCCGGCGCCGTGATCAACACAGCCGCCGTGGAGCGGGGCCAGAGTGTGGCGATATTCGGCGTCGGCGGCGTGGGGCTGTCGGCTGTGGTGGGTGCTC
>JAQBCT010000413.1:0-9287 GCA_032124855.1 Gammaproteobacteria bacterium | reverse complement strand
CGTTTGCGCCGGTGGGGGCGTTGTTCGATGGCGATCTGTCGCATCCCCCGGTTGGGATTTTGTCGGAGTTGTTGCTGGAGGGGCTTCAGCCCCTTTGTTTGTTTGAGTTGCGTGGGGAATGGTTCGGGGCTGAAGCCCCTCCTACAACAACTCCTACAAATTCCCATCGGGGGTTTGCGACAGTTCGCGTTCGATCATCGCGCGCACCTGCGCAATCGTGAAATGACCCGGTGCCAAGCGGCGCCGAGCGATCTCGGCCCCCAAGCGCTGCATCACGCCATTCGCGGGTGTCGCAACGCCGTGCAGTCGGCCCAGCAATACGATCTCACCGTTCATGTAGTCCGTCTCGATATCACCCGTCGCGCGCGCCGCACTCTGCCAGGATGACCCGCCGTGCCGCGGATGACCCGCCACCTCCGCATAGCGCAGACCCACTGAACGACGCGCTTTGATGGTCTGCGCGTCGGCCCACTCGATGCCGGCGGCGGCGTAGCACGCGAGCGCTTCATCGCGCAGGCGCGTGGCGATATCGCGCACGTCCTCGGTAAGGACGGCCGCGGCTTGCAGCGCGTTGTTCAGATTCATCAACAGCTTGGCATATTTCTGCTGCATCACCGCGGCGTCCGGTGCGGCGCTGAACCCCGCATCGGTGAGGGCGTCTGCAATCTCGCTGCAACGTTCATCGATCCCGGACGGATAACGGCCAACGTCCAAGACGCCACCCGGTTGCTCTGCATAGGTGATCACCTGTCCGGGGGTGAGATAAACCGCAGGCAGGTTCACCACCATCGCGTAGACGTGGGCAAAGCGGCGCAACGCCATCGCCTCGTTGGCGACGCCGTTCTGCACGCAAACCACAGCGACCCGATCACCTGCAGCGGCCCGCAATGCATCGAGTGCGGCGACGCTTTGCTGCGACTTCACACAAAGCAACACGACATCGTCATCCGTCCACAAGTAATCCTGCGCCTGCCGCACGGTTGGAATTGTCAGACGATGTTCCCCATTTGGCGTGATGAACTGCAGTCCCGACGCGGCCAGCGCATCGTAATGTGCGCCCCGGGCAATCAGGGTGACGGGCGCACCGGCGAGAAACAGCCGCGCCCCGATGGTGCCGCCGATGCCGCCCGCGCCATATATTACGAATCGCATACCAGCCTCGATGGTGTGTGGTTGAACGCCAGTGCAACGCGCCAAGTTACAATGACGCGCTCGCCAACGACAGGGGAAGGATATGTTGGAACGGCTGGTACGCGCCGCGTTGGCGGGTACATTGCCGATGGTGCTGATGTTCAGCGCGTTCGCCGCGGGCGCATTTGCCTGGATGTTCACGCCGCGCGAGGAAGAACCGCAGATCGTCGTACCAATAGCCGACGTACTGATCGAGGCGCCGACGCTCAGCGCGCAGCAGGTCGAGCGCCTGGTCACCACACCGCTGGAAAAGGTGTTAGCGCAGATCGATGGTGTGGAGCACGTGTATTCCGTTTCACGCGATGGCGCATCAATTGTCACCGTACGTTTCTTCGTCGGGCAGGATCGGGAAGATTCGCTGGTGAAGTTGTACAACAAGATTTTGTCGAACCAGGATCTGGTGCCGAGCGCGGTCACGCGCTGGGTGGTCAAACCGCTGGAGATCGACGATGTCCCCATCCTCGTGGCCACGCTGTGGAGCGATCGAGACGATGTGGATGACTTCGATCTGCGTCGCCTGGCAGACGAGGTGGCGTTGAATCTGCAGACCGTCGCCAACACCAACCGCATCGACGTCATCGGCGGTCGGGCACGTGAACTGGCCGTCGACCTCGATCCCACCGCAATGGCTGCGCGCAACACGGCCATTAGCGATGTGCTGTTCGCCCTTGCCGCATCCAACGTACGACTTCCAGGCGGCGCACTGCAGCAGGCCAACCAGCAGGTTCTCGTGGAGACAGATGCGCGGATCACCGATGCCGCCACACTGGCCGATCTGACGGTGAACGTGATCGATGGTGTGGCGGTGCACTTGCAGGATATCGCGAGCGTCAGTGACGGCCCCGCTCAGCCACACTCGTACAGTTGGATTCGATTCGGCCCGGCGTATCAGGGCGGACGAAGCGCTGCGTTCGCGGCGGTGGATATTGCCGTTGCGAAGCAGCGCGGCGCCAATGCCGTGGCTGTGGCCGCCGCAGTGCGCGAGCGCCTCGATGCACTCGCCCTGCAACTTTTCCCGGCTGGGACGCATGTCGAAATCACGCGCAACTACGGTTCCACCGCTGACGCGAAGATGAGCGACCTCATGATCAGCCTGATCGTGGCCATCCTCACAGTTGTCGCGCTAATCAGTCTCTTTCTTGGCTGGCGTGCTGCATTGGTGGTCGCCCTTGCGGTGCCCATCTGCTACGGATTCACATTGCTGCTCGACTATGCCGCCGGCTATACGATCAACCGCGTCACTCTGTTCGCGTTGATTCTCGCGCTGGGTCTGCTGGTGGACGATCCGATCACAGGGGTCGATAACATTGAGCGCCACCTCACGGCCGGCGTCTCTCCAAGCGACGCCATCGTCCGCGCCATCCTCGAAATCCGGATGCCGCTGGTGATGTCGACGCTCGCCATCGTCATTGCCTTCGCGCCGATGCAGTTCATCACCGGCATGATGGGACCGTATATGTCGCCGATGGCGTTCAACGTGCCCATTGCCGTACTGCTGAGCACGGCCGTGGCATTCCTGATCACCCCGTGGCTGGGCAAGCTGCTGCTTCGACCGGCAAGCCACCCGAAACCCATCGCAACCGATGCGGGTATGTATCACAACTTGCTGGCGCCGCTGCTCGCCAGCCGACGCCGTTCATGGTTGTTCCTCGGCGCGCTCGCGGTCGCATTCGTGATCGCCGCGTTGCTGCCATTTCTTCGGGTCGTGCCCCTGAAACTACTGCCGTACGACAACAAGAACGAATTCCAGGTGATCATCGACGCACCCGAAGGCACGACGCTGGAACGAACCGATGGCGCTGCCGCGAGTATTGCCAACTATCTCTCGGGCATTGCCGAGGTACGGGCCGTAGTCGCCTACTCGGGCAGCCATTCGCCCATGGATTTCAATGGCATGGTGCGACACTACTATCTGCGCGGCGCACCACACGAAGCGGAGTTGCGCGTGACCCTCGCCGACAAGCTCGCGCGCCCCGATCAGTCGCATGCGCTGATTCTGCGGCTGCGCGACGAGATCACGCGTTTGTCCTCACAACACGACGTGATCGCCAAACTCGTCGAAGTACCCCCAGGCCCACCGGTATTGGCAGCCATCGTTGCCGAACTGTACGGCGACACGACGACCAGTTACGCGACGCTGATTGCCGCAGCACAAACAACGGCGCGGCGGCTCGCGCGCGAAGGCGGCGTCGTGGACGTGGATATCAGCGCGGCGTCGGCAACCACCAAGCGCGTGTTCGTGCCGGATCAGGAGAAAGCAGCGCTCTCCGGCATCAGCGCGCAGGCAATTGCCGAGGCGCTCGAAGTGGTGGTAGAGGGTCGCCTGGCCGGCTACGCGGATGCACCCGCGGAAGCGGCCCCGCTGCCCATCCGGGTGCAAGTGCCGTATGCGCAGCGCACAGACCTGGGCAAGCTGCAGATCAAGGGCTTGCCGGGTATCGCCAAGCAGCGCACCAGCACCGGCGTGACCGATGCGCCGACGCCGCTGGTATCTCTTGCCGAGTTGGGACAATTCGAACCGCGCACCTCCGATCAGTCCATCTATCACAAGGATCTCCAACGCGTCGCCTATACGTTTGCCGAAGTCGCCGGACGCACGCCGGCCGAAGTGATCTTCGATGTCGATGCTGATCTCGACGTCGCAGCCACCCCGTTTCGATTGCCCGCCACGCGCACCTACTTCAATTCAGGCGGTGGCGATGCTTGGACATTGCCGGCCGGGGTGACGGTGGACTGGGCCGGCGAGGGTGAGTGGGATATCACCTTGCGCGTGTTTCGCGACCTGGGCATCGCGTTCGGTGTGGCGCTGGTTGGCCTGTTCGTCGTGATCTGGCTGCAGACCGGGCTTGCATCATTGACGGGCATCATCATGCTGGCCATACCGCTGACCATCATCGGCATCATGCCTGGCTTTGCGATCCTCAATGCCATCGCGTCGAACGATGTGGCGGGCTATGCAGATCCGGTGTTGTTCACGGCCACGGCAATGATCGGCATGATTGCGTTGGCGGGTATCGTGGTTCGCAACTCGTTGATCCTCGTTGAATTCATCCAGGCCGAGCTCGCGCGCGGCACAGCCATGCGAGCGGCGTTGCTCGCGGCCGGAACGATCCGCGCCCGGCCGGTGTTGCTGACGGCAGGCACGACGCTGCTGGGAAATCTCGTCATCACGCTCGACCCGATATTCAGCGGTCTGGCATGGGCTGTGATATTTGGTGTGATCGCATCCACCGCGTTTACTCTGCTGGTCGTGCCCATCACCTACCAACTGGTCTATGGAGGGGCGAACCATGATGCCTAAGCGCGGCTGGCTGATGGCGGTGGCCCTGGGCATCCTGGGTCTGATCCTCGCGTGGTTTGCCGGGGCGTTTCACAGCAAAGTCGGGCCCGATTCCGCATCCGCCCTTGCCACACAGCCGGGCATTCCAATCGTGGCCGTGGTCACCGACGAGCAGCTGACCGAATGGGTGGCCGGCACGGTGCGCGCCACCGACGAAACGCTGATCGGCTCGCGAATAATGGCCACGGTGGTGCGCGTCAACGTCCGGGCCAATGCCCACGTGGCGCAGAACGATCTGCTGGTGGAACTCGACGACCAGACCTTTGTCGCCATCGCCGAACAGCGCCGTCAGGAGGCGTCTGCTGCGAATGCCGCACAGGAGGAGGCCAGGCGATCGCACGAACGCGCCTTCTCGCTTCTTGCTTCGGGCAACATCTCGCAAGCGGCGCTAGACCGGGCTGACACGGATCTGCGCGTCGCGACCGCCAATTCCGAACGCGCAGCGCGCGCTGTGAGCGAAGCCGAAGCTGCTCTCGCCTATACAAGAATCCGCGCACCGATGACGGGCACCATCGTCGAACGATTCATCGAACCGGGTGACACAGCCACCCCCGGTCGTACACTGTTACGTCTGTACAATCCTGGCCGACTGCGCGTCGAGGCAACACTGCGCGAGTCGCTGGTGCGCCAAGTGGGCACGGGCGATGCGCTCGACGCGCACATCGATGCGCTCGACGTGGACGCGACTGCGATCGTCGAGGAAATCGTCCCCGCGGCAGATCCGGCCTCACGCACATTCGTGCTGAAGGCATTGCTGCCAACCGTCGATGGGCTGTTCCCCGGCATGTTTGCACGACTCGCCATCCCGCTTGGGACCGCGCGAAGGATCCGTATACCAGCGGGCGCGGTCCACGAAGCCGGCCAGCTCAACTTCGTTTATGTTCGATCCGCACTCGGCGACGAACGTCGCTTCGTCCGCGTCGGTGCCGCACGATCGGACAGGACCGTGATCGTTCGCAGCGGGATATCCAGCGGTGAGACCGTGGTGGTCCCTGAACTGTGAACCCGGTACGACCACGCCGGCCCGGCTGAGTCTATCGTCCCTGAGTCGAAGCCCTTCGGACGAGTTCGCCATGGTGGCGCACGGCGTGAGTGGAATGTTGAAGCACGTATTGACCACCTGCCTGTTATGCGGATGCGCGGCCAGCTTCGATCCGATGGCAGGCCAGACACCAGAGTCCTTCTGCACGTTCGATGCCGGCTACGTCATTGGCGCGAATGGATCCGACTACATGGATCTGTGTCCTGATGTGTTGGCACCGGCCTTTGCCGACGGCTATCAAACCGGCTACGCGATCCATCTCGCGCAACTCGAACTCGAAGCGCTGGAAGGCGCGATTCGATCCGTGTCGGACGACCTGCAGCGGACCTGGCGCGGGTCGGCGGACGTCGCCGCGAAACTCAACCGCACTGCCGAGACGTCAGCGCGCCGCACTCTGCAGAATGACGCAAACGCGCTGACGACGCGGCAAATTGCGTTGACCCGCCAGCTGGACGAATTGGAGGCAGACGTTGCCTCGCGCAAAACGCAGCTGCTCGCCCAGCAGCATTTACTCGCCACCAATCGATGACCCTCGCGCAGACGCTGATACATGGCGCACAGCACGCGTGCAACGTGTCTCCTACCATCGTTTTGGTCCGGTTGTCTGCTTGGAAATCAAGTGCCCTGTCGCTACCACATCAATCACGAGGACGAGTTCGTCACGCTGCACCTGGAAGGTGAAACCGACCTCGTGGATGTATACGAACTGTGTCAACGCCTCCTCGATGACGCCGAATACAATCCTGAGTGGCCACAACTCGTGGACTTGCGCGCGTTGCAGTTGTCGTTGCAGGAAGGCGCGATGCGGCCATTCGCACGCTATGTGAAGGCCAAGTATCGCCCCAAGGTAAGCGCACCGATCGCCGTGATCCTCGACGGCTCGATGGACGGTGATTTCTGCGCGGGCGTTTTCCGATTCGTTTGCTCGATGCACAACGCCGAGGTCTTCGACGACTACGCACTCGCCATCAAGTGGCTGCTCAAGCAAGCGGCTGTCGTATCCGACAGCGCGTTACCGCAGCCACAGGATGCCGGCCGATATCGCCCCGATGAACACCCAGAACAGGTACGGGCTTGAGTAGGCGACGAAACGAGCGAACAGCTCGTTATGGTCATTCACGGACATCTCCCTCATGAGGACCCCGCCTGCTATCTAGCCTGTGATCGGCGTCACGGCAAAGCTGCGACCTGTCTCTCTTTGTGCCCGCTTTGTATCCCCGCGCGGCCGGCGCACCGGCGCGCGAGGGCGAACCCAAACCGGGCCCGGTTCAGCCAAAAATGAAGGTAATATGGAGTCGTTGAGATTAACGCGTTGATATTCAGACGCTTTTCGACGGCCTCGCAAAAGCACGACAGAAACGCTCTTTTCTTCGCCCAACCATGTCGCTATTCTAAACGTCCTCACCAACCGATGCTGTATGTTTATACAGTGTCATTCTCCTCGGCAGGGCGAACGCACGACCTACAGCGCGGTTGGTGAGGACTCGCTAAAACCACCCTTCGTATTGAGCACCGCGCGGCAATCGCACGGTTGCTTTGAACGTTGCACTACGGCCCGATGTTGCTCATCACGATGCAGCCGCTGGCGCCGAACATTCCACCCACGCCAAGGCACAACGAAATCTCCGCACCGGCCACCTGAGCAGGCGCCGTGCCGCGCAATTGCCGCACGCTTTCCTGCAGCGCATACATGCCATACATCCCCGAGTGCATATACGACAGCCCGCCGCCATTGGTGTTGAGGGGCAACTTCCCGCCTGGGCGCGTGTTGCCTTCCCAGATGAAATCCGCCGCTTCCCCGCGCGCGCAGAAACCAAGATCCTCAAGACCATAGATCGGCAGGTGGGCGAACGCGTCGTACACCATCATGTGCTGAACGTCGTCGTGACCAATTCCCGCGGATTGCATCGCCGCCTGACCCGCCACACGAAATGCACGCGAGCTGGTGAGGTCTTCCATCTGACTCACCATCGGCGTCTCGACACTCTCGCCGGTGCCGATGATGTAGACCGGCTTAGTTGGAAAATCGGCCGCGCGTTCGCCTGAAACCAAAATCAGCGCGCCGCCGCCGTCAGTGACCAGGCAGCATTCGAGCAGATGAAACGGATAGGCGATCATCCGGGAATTGAGCACATCCTCAACTGTGATCGGGTCGCGATGACTTGCTCGCGGATTCCTCGCCGCCCATTCGCGCTGCACGACGGCGACCATCGCCAGTTGTTCGTGCGTCATGCCGTACTCTTTCATGTAGCGCAGCACCGGCAGCGTAAACATGGTCGGTGGGCCGACGGGACCAAACGGCGCTTCGAATTGTCCGGCCAAGCTTTCGGCACCACCGCCCCGGAATCCACCGCGCCCGATTCCCGAGCGGCCGCTTTCACCATGCGTGATCAGCACCGTCTCGCACAGGCCCTGCTGAATGGCCGCGACCGCATGCCGCACGTGAATCATGAACGAGCAACCACCCACCGAGGTGCCGTCCACCCAACTTGGCGTAATGCCAAGGTAGTGCGCCACGCTCGTGGGCGACTCGCCGGCGGTGGCAACACCATCTATATCGGCGATCGTGAGTCCCGCATCAGCTAGCGTATTCAGCGCAGCATCCGCATGCAGCTGCAGTTGGCTCATCCCAGGTATGACACCCAGTTGCGTGGTCTCGGCCGCGCCGACGATTGCAACGGAACTCACGACGCCGCCACGTCAGGCGTGAACAACGGCAATGCAATGGCGTCGGATACTTGCTCGAAGGTTACCTTCAGCGGCATATCCAACTGCAATGCCTGCGGCGTCTGATCGCAGCCTACGATGTTGCTCATCATGCGTGGGCCTTCCTCGAGCGCAACAATCGCGATGGAATACGGAGCATCCCACGCGGGATGCGGCCGATGATTGATGACATAGCTGAACAGACGTCCGCGACCGCTGGCCGCGAAGACACTGATCGCACGCGAACTGCACGACGGACAGAACGGACGCGGTGGAAAATAAATGTGTTCGCAATCATCGCAGCGCTGCAGACGTAACTCACCCGCGCGCGTGCCATCCCAGAAGTGTTGCGTCTCCGGCGTCGGCCGCGGCAACGGCCGGCTTGCCTTGGTCATTCTCTTCCCCCCATTCAAAGCGGCGCGAGTATCTCAAAGCGCGCGCGACGCGCGCAAGGCAGCTGGTGGCTTTACGGCGGCGCAATTACGTCGGTGCAACTGTCGGCAGAATATCCCACCACGCATACCGCGCATCGGCCACCGCCAGAAATTCCGGATTGAGAAACGCTTCTTTGGTGTTGTAGCGCATCGGTTCGCGATCGAATTTCCACACCGCACCGCCGGCTGCTTCCAGTACCGCGTGCGCCGCCGCGATATCCCATTCCGATGTCGGGCCGAGTCGCGGATAGAGATCAGCCATGCCCTCCGCGAGTATGCACAGCTTCAACGAACTGCCCACGGGTGAGCGCTCCACGCTCGTGAAGTTGTCTTGCAGCGCGTCGATGAATACTTCCAGACGCTCGCCCCCGTGGCTGCGACTGGCGACGACGACCAGCGCACGGCTCGCATCCATCGGCCGCGTATGCAGCTCTCGCACGCCCTCGCGATCACGTCGCTCCGCGCGGGCCGCGAGCACGTCACCGGTGTAGATCACACCCTGTACCGGAACGCCAACCACACCCAACACCGCGCTGTGGTTTTCGATCAGCGCAATGTTGACGGTGAATTCGCC
>JAQBCT010000412.1:0-7032 GCA_032124855.1 Gammaproteobacteria bacterium | reverse complement strand
GCCCCTCCTACAAGCCCCTCCTACAAGCCCCTCCCGCAGAGCCACAACTGCTATGGCGCGTCCGCCGCGGGCGCCTCGACAAACAGTTCACGATTAGCAAGCGGCAGGAATAGCACGCCGATCAGCGCGTTGAAGCTGACGAAGAACGTGTGCATGACCAGGCTGAATGCACCCACCTCCGGGTACTGCGGAAACAGCACGGTCCACAACAGCAGCGCGCCAGCGTGGAATGGCAGCGGCAATGCGGCGGCGAGAAAAATGACGGGCAGAAAAGCCAGCATCTGACCGAAGCCCACGTCCACGTGAAACAACTGCAGCGCCGCGGTGTACACCAACACGGCCGCCAGCAGGTTGGGTGCCTTGAACAGCAACACCAACAGGTAGTGGATCGGTCGCGCCTTGCGAAAGGCCAGCAGCAGGGGCCGATCGCGCAGCTTGGAATTCGGCAACACGCGCCCGGCGAAATACAGCAGATGAAACGGAATGTAGAGCGCCGCGACGAGGAAGATTGCAGGCAGAATTTTGTCCAGCGGCAACTGCGTCGACGCGGCCTGCACCAGCTGCGGATACAGCGCAACGCCAATGGCCGAGAAGATCAACAGCTGATAGATCTCCATCACACCCAGCAGAATCATGCTCGAAACCGCCTCCCAACCTGGCACCCGATAGCGGCGCAGCAGGTACAGCGACATCGCGCCCTTACCCACCTGTTCGTTGATGAGCGACAGAATGTAGGCGCTGGCGCGGATGGGCAGCACATCGCGCAGGCGCAACGCAGGCGCGTTGAACCAGCGAATCACCCGCCACGACGCGTGGGCGTCGATCAGGAAAAACATCAACGAGTAGGGAATCATCAGTGCGAGCCACTGCCACCAGTTCACCTCGCCGAAGAAGGCAACCAGATACTGAAGCGGCGCCATGCCTTCGCGGCCGGCCGCCGCAGCGATGCGGCCATACACCAGATAGAAGCAACCCAGTGCCAACAGCCAGGTAACGACCCGCCACAGGCGCGAGGTCCATCTCGCCGGTGCCGGCGTCGCGGTTGGCTTGCTCATGCGTGCTACCGAAAATATTGCGCGACCGCCATGGTAACGCGCCAATCGCAGCGCGGCTTGCTCCGTCGCCGCGGCGCGTGCGATAAAGCGGTGAACCCACCGCAGGAATTCACTTTGCGAACGATGCTGCTTGCCGTGTTCGGGATTCTGCTGATGGCGTGCGAACCGATGGGCCCGTTAGCGGGCCATGCGTTGTCCGGCACGACGACCCCGCCGCCGGCCGACTGGACGTCGCTGGGGGATGTTGAAACGGTTCAATTGCAGACGCGCCCGGCGGATCCATATTCGATCAACATCTGGGGCGCTGCGGTCGGCGCCGACTACTACATCGCCTCCGGTCGCGGCGCGAACACCAGCTGGGTGGGCCATATCGCTGCGGATCCTGATGTGGTGCTGCGCATTGGCGATGCGCTATACGACCTGCGCGCTGTGCGCGTCATCGATGCCGAGGAGCGGGCGCGCGCCGGCAGCGCCTACGCCGCCAAGTACGATCTGCAGGCGCAGGACGCCGACCCGGACGCCGCGTGGCTGTTTCGCCTCGACAGACGCCAGGCAACCCCTTAGGGCAACGCCTGCGTCGCCACCGCAAACTGTAGCGGCGCGCCGCCGCCGGCAGCGTCGAACAGCAGGGCGTCGTAAACATTCGCCGCAGCCAGCGTCATGCGTACCGGACCGATCAGCTCGGTCGACGTACCGGTACGCGTGACGGTGAGATCGTAATCGGCCCCACCCACGGTGATGCTGGTCGAACTCATCAGCGTGCCGCCGCGCAGGATTGGTGCGGTATCGGAAATCGGTTGGCCCGGTGCGGTCAGATAGATATCCACGGTGCCTGCGCTGGGCGCTGCGTTGACCACCGAGAATTGCGCCGAGCCTGTGATGGGGCGCAGGCTCTCAAGCAACACTGACGCCGTGACGGTCATCGTCGACGCCAGACCTGACGTATACATCGTGCGGGCCTGCCCGCTGGTCGGCGTAAAACCCACCGTATAGAGGATGGTTGCCGGATCATTCGCCGGCGTGACGTTCACGGTCGTCAAGACAGGCGCCACGGCCAGGTAAGCCGACGTCGTGCCGTAGGCAACATCTTCGAAGGTCGGCGCACCGACCGCTGGGCCGAGATAGACATCCACCGCCGGGACATCCGGGATCAGATTCGCAAAGCGCAATGTGGCGACCAACGTCTGCTCGGGAAAATTCTGTACGCCCGCGGGATTCAGATCGGCCACCCGGAACGCTTCGCCACCTGGGCCGAAGTGATCCAGGATCAGGTAGATGGAGCGTTGCAGCGCAGTCTGCGAAAACGCGCCCGAGTCGAATAGCACGGCCGCACCGCCCACTGGCGTAACCCGGACGCGGTGCATTTCGAGCGGGTCGAGCACTTCGATGGGCGTCACTTCACCAAAACTCAACGTGGCTGTTGGGGCTACCGCGCCCAGCGGGACGCTGGCTTCGGTGACATAGACGTCCACCGGACCCGACACGGTGGATGCATGAACGATCTGATAATCCGGTGGCGGCCACGTCGCCGGTTTCGTCAGATCGACACCGAAGTCGATTTCGATGTTGTCCGTGCGCAGCAGCGTGGGCGCGGCGATGGAGTCGATCATGATGAGCGATACCTCATCCTCCTGCGTGAGATCGACCGGCTCCTGGTCCACCAGAACCGCAGTGGCGCCGCCGGGCGTCGGCGCGACAATGCTCACCACGTAGCGGCTAACGATGGTCTTGGCAAGGATCGTGGACTCACCAAACGCAACGTTGCCGAACTGCTGGCCGCTGAGCACACCGACGATCGAGCCGCCATCGGGCATTGTGTTGACCATGCGCAGCGAGCCCTGCCGCGGCACCGGGTCACCCGGTGGTACATCGCTCTGGCTGCCGCCACCGCAGCCGGCCAGCGCGGCTTCGAGCACACCCATCAGCAGGGCTGCCTTAAACCATCGTTTCATCGTCACTCCGGATGTCTGCGCAGGCCGCCGTCTCGAACGGTCCCGTTGATGAATGTCGCTCTCAAATGACGAAGTCATCGCCGAGCACAATCTGAAGGGGCGTTCCGCCGCCGGTCGCGTCGGAAAAATAGATCGAGTAGATGCCATCATTTTCCACAGTCACAGTGACCGGCCCCGCAGCCACCGTTTTCGAACCGGCGCTCGTCACGACGACGTCGTACGTCCCCGCCACCGGTAGCAGCGATGTGGTCGAGGAAGGCGGCACATTGACGAGATCGGGGATCACCCCGTCAACCGTTTCGCCGGCCGACAGGAAATAGACATCGACGTCGCCCGACGCGGGCGATGCCTGCAGAAGCTGCAACTGCGGCTGAACGGAAATCGGGCGCACGGTGTCGAGCGATGAGCGCGCGCTCACGGTGGTGCCCGTGCGTGACAGCAACAAGGTGCGCGTCTCCCCGGGACTCAGGATCAGTGCGCCCGTGAACAGCACGGTGGCGGGCGAACCGGCCCGGGTGGCCGTCACATTGAGATTGCCGGAAGCGAACTGTTGGGTTGCCGTGATCCCGTCAAAGGTCACGCCGCTATACGTCGGCGGACCGCCGGTGGGTCCAATCGTCACGTCGATGGAGGGTTCATTCGCGATCATGTTCGCAATGCGCAGCGCGCCGGGCAGCGCTTCCTGTGGAAATGTAGCGGCCGCCAGATTGGTCAGCTGGACCGCGCGAAAGCCATTTCCAGCCGGACCGAAATAATCCACCAGCACAAATGTCGCGCGGCCCATGGAGGCGATCGAAAACGTGCCGGAGTCGTACAGCACCGTTGCGCTGCCAGGTGCGGTGACGCGCAGCCGGTAGTCGCTGGCCGATGCGATGTCGAGCAGATCCGATGCGGCTTCGAACGACAGCGTCACCGGGGTGGCGCCCGCCAGCGGCGCAGCCGAGTCTGTGAGATAGATATCCACCGTGCCCACGCCCAGCGCGGTATGCACAAATTGCACCTGCGCCTCGCCGGCGTTCAGCACTGCAACAGGATTGATCACCCATTTGGCGCGCGCGGTATCCAGTTCACCCAGCACGTACAGCGTGGCCTGCTCTTCGATCTGCAACGCCAGCGGTTGATCGGGCACCGGATGCACCACCGTCCCGGTCGCATCGAGGTATTGCACCGTCACGTTGTAGCCACCGGTAAACAGCTGCACCAACTGCGTGGACTGGCCGAATGAGACGCGCCCGAATGCGCTGGAGGTGATGCCGGTGTCCAGCGTCGGGCTGTCCGGAATGCTGTTGACCACCCGCACGAAGCCGCTCGTGGTGATGAAATTGTTGCCGCCGCTGCTGCCTCCACAAGCCGAAAGCAGCAAAAACACGATGGCAATCAACGGTCTGCGCCAGTGCCCGCGCATCATCGCCACCCCAATCGACACATCGACACGGTCTGCACCACAGGGGGTCCCCGCGAAAAACGCGCAAGTATACCCGCGATCGGCAGCCAATGAACCGACCCATCGCCGCGCCGCTGGCCGACATGGGCAGCGGGTGCTACAACGCAGCATCACCGCCCTCGGAGCCGCCGCATGTCGTATCAACATCTCACCGTGGAGCGTCTCGGCGGCCACATCACACGGGTGACATTCAATCGCCCCGAGCGCGCCAATGCCCTCAACTACGCGCACCTGGCCGAAATTGAACACGTCGCACTCGCGCTGCGCGACGACGCCGATACCCGCGTAGTGATCTTCACGGGCGCCGGTAAACACTTTTCCTCAGGTGCGGATCTAAAGGACCCCGGTATCGAACATCGCGTGCCATTCGTGCTGCGGCGACGCCGCACGCGTATCGGTGAACGCGCCATTCATGCGCTGTGCGATATCGATCAGATCACCATTGCCGCCTGGAACGGGGCGGCGATGGGCGGCGGCGCCTGCATCGCCACGGCGTTGGATCTGCGCATCGGTGCCGCCGACTGTTTCATGCAATACCCAGAGATCGACATCGGCGTGAATCTGATGTGGCAAAGCCTGCCGCTGTGCGTGCGACTCACCGGTGCTGCGCGTGCCAAGCGCCTGGTGATAGGCGGCGAGCGGATCGACGCGCCCACCTTGCTGGACTGGGGCGTGCTGGATGAATGCGTGCCCGTGGCGGACCTGCTGCCGCGCGCCGAGGCGCTGGCGGCGCACTATGCGGCAAAGCCCCCGGCTGCGGCGCAGATGATCAAGCGCAGCATCAATGCAATCACGGCTGCGCTCGACCGCTCCATCATGCATATGGATGCCGACCAGAATCTGCTCGCCCAGTCAACGAAGGACCGCGCCGCTGCGGCGCGCGCGTATCTCGACGGGGAGAAGGCGGAATTCAGCGGCGACTGATCCGCCATGCGCACACGAACGAATCGAAGTAGCATCCGCGTGCAGAGTGTTTCGGAGAAACAACGATGAGCAGTGTCATCCCCACGCCGGATTCGAACAATGCGTGGCGCAGCCAATCACCCGGCCATGCCGGCTGGCCGCGCAGCGCACGACCCGATGATCCGCGAAAATACTTTATCGTCTCGGCGGATTGTCATGTCCAGGAACCCAACGACCTGTGGGTGACGCGCATGGACAAGCGCTTCCACGATCGGCTGCCCGGCGTCAGCGTCAATCCGCAGGGCGCAAAATTTCAGAAGACCGAGGGGTTCCGCCCCATCCGGATTCGCGACGTGCCGTTCGACGGCGAGGATCGCCTGCGCAATCAATCGGGCAAAACACCCGAGGAACGCCTCGCCGATCTCGCCGCCGACGGTGTCGACTGCGAAGTGCTGTTTCCCAACAAGGGCCTGGCCATGTGGGCGACCCCGGATGCCCTCTTCAGCCAGGCGATGTGTCATGCCTACAACTGCTGGGCGTGGGAACTGTTTGGTCCGTACAACGACCGCCTCGCGCCGATGGCCTGCATCGCGACGGGCGACATCGACGGCGCAATTGCCGAGATCTCGCGCGTAGCGAAGCTGGGCTTCAAAGGACTGTCGCTGCCGTGCAAACCCGTGTGGGGTGCGCCGAACCACGAAGACAGCAACTACAATCTGCCGCAGTTCGATCCGCTGTGGGCAGCGGTCGCGGATGTGGATCTGCCAATCACGTTTCACGTCTCAACGGGTCGCGATCCGCGCACGGCGCGTGGCAATGGCGGTGCCGTCATCAACTACGCAGTGCACTCGCTCGCGCCCACCATGGAGCCCATCGTCAACCTGTGCGCGTCGGGGGTACTGGAACGATTCCCCACCCTGCGTTTCGGCAGCGTCGAAGCTGGCATCGGCTGGGTGCCCTGGGCGCTCACCGCCATGGACGAGGCCTACCGCAAGCATCATATGTGGGTACGTCCCAAACTGAAGGCGCTGCCCAGCGAGTATTTCAAGGCGCGCGGCTTCGCCAGCTTCGGCGAAGACAAGCCCGGACTCGATCTCGCGCGCGGGCATGGCCTCACCGACAATTTCCTGTGGGCCAATGATTATCCCCATCACGAAGGCACGTGGCCGCATTCCGCCGCCGCCATTGAACGCACCATGGTGGATCTGACCGACGCCGAACGCGCCAAGATCCTCGGCCTGAACGCGGCACGCATCTTCAAGTTCGACGTCCCCGCACGCTACCAACAATTTCCCGATGGCGCGGCCGCCGCGCGGCAGCGTTGATGCGAGAGCGCACGTTACGGGGACGCGTCGCGGTGGCCGGTGTCGGCGAAACGCCGTACTACAAACGCGGCCAATCCCCCGACGCCGAATTCAAGCTCGCGCTGCAGGCGATTATTGCGGCTTGCAGCAACGCAGGCATTTCACCCAAAAAAGTCGATGGCTTCGCGTCATTCAGCAACGACCGCAGCGATGCGTCACGGCTGGCGGCCGCGCTGGGCATTGCCGATCTACGCTTCGCCAACATGCAGTGGGGCGGTGGTGGCGGTGGCGGATCCGGCGCAATCGGCAATGCCGCTGCGGCCATTGCCACGGGTATGGCCGAATGTGTGGTGGTATTTCGGGCCCTCGCCCAG
>JAQBCT010000411.1:0-2888 GCA_032124855.1 Gammaproteobacteria bacterium | reverse complement strand
CGATGCTGACGCAGAACTGTGTGACGGGCAACCGAACGGCTCTGGAGTTCGCGCAAGAACACGACCTTGCGGTCCTGGTCAACCGTCCGCTCAACGCCTTCTACAGAGAACAACTCGTCCGCCTCGCGGATACACCGATCCGGAGTCCCGATGTCCATGCCCAGATCGATCCGTTCCTCCCGCCTTCTTACCGAGCCGAGTCACTCTCGCGCAAGGCGCTCGCTGTTCTCACCAACACAAAAGGCGTCACATGCATCCTCAACGGCATGCGACGACAGAGCTATGTGGACGATTCGCTCGGTGTGCTGCGCTCAGCGCCGTTCGATGTTGACCTTCACCTGTACGAGGCATTTAGCGAAATATAACGAGGAGACAACGATGGTCACGCAAGGAAATCCTGCTCCTGATTTCACACTGGAGACGGACAAAGGCGCGAAGGTCACGCTGTCGCAGCTTCGCGGCAGGCAGGTCGTGCTTTTCTTTTACCCGAAGGACGACACTCCAGGTTGTACCATCGAATGCAAGGAGTTCCGCGACGCCGCGCCGAATTTCGCAGGAAATGCCCTCGTCTTCGGCGTGAGCGCCGACGACCGCACCACTCATGAGGCATTCCGTGAAAAGTTCTCCTTGAACTTCCCACTGCTTTGCGATGGGGGGCACAAGGTATGCGACGCCTACGGCGTCTGGGGTCCGACCAAATGGGGCGAGGGGATCCGACGGACGACCGTGATCGTGGGCGCGGACGGTGCCATCAAAAAGGTGTTTGAGAACGTGACGCCGCAAGAACACGCGGCGGAGATTCTCGCTGCCCTATAGCGTGGACACGCCATGAACTCCCACAGCGACCAGATGATGAAGGCGGCGGTACCTTGGGCCCGTGGAGGTTCACGGTATTGATTCGTCTGCCCCCCTACCTCGGATCGGTGGAACGATCGACATCCGGAGACCGGTTGCAAACGAGCTCCGCAGGCGGCGATCTCTCTCCCGAGGAAATCGTGGTGGCCTACCACGAACGGACGAAGCACCACTTCCACCGGTACGCGGCATCGCTCGGCTACATGGATTGGGCGACGCAGCCTGATCCGTTTCGGCGGTACGCGGGAGCGGATTTCGTTCGCCTCCCCCTGCCCAAAGCTGGGTGCCCGCTTCCCTATTGGCAGCTCTATGCGAGCGCAACTGTGTCGCCAGCGCCGCTGTCGTTCGAGTCGATCTCGCTCTTTTTCCGGTACGCGCTATCGCTGACGGCATGGAAGCAAGTCGGCGTGACCAAATGGTCGCTGCGTGCCAATCCGTCGAGCGGGAATTTGCATCCGACCGAGGGCTATGCGGTGCTGCCCGCGCTCGAGGGCTTGGGTGACACGCCCGCGGTATACCATTACGCACCGCGCGCGCATGCGCTTGAACGGCGAGCGGTGCTCAACGCGAAGCGGTGGACCGAGCTGGCCGCGTCCTTCCCTGATGGATCCTTCCTCGTGGGTCTGTCGTCGATCCATTGGCGGGAAGCCTGGAAGTACGGTGAGCGCGCGTTCCGATACTGCCAGCACGACATCGGACACGCGCTGGCCAGCCTGCGTATCGCGGCAGCGGCGCTCGGCTGGAGATTGGTGCTCCTCGACGGCATGAGCGATGGCGCCATCTCCAGCCTCCTTGGGCTTAGCCGCGATAAGGATTTCGCGGTGGCAGAGCGTGAGGAGCCTGAGCTACTCGCGTGGGTGTCGCACAATCTGCCATCGACGGTTACGCCGCGTTTGCACGAAGCAACAGCAGGTGATACCGGCGCGCTATGGCACGGCGTAGCCAACACACTGAGCCCTGCGCACAGCGTCGAATGGCCCGTGATCGGCGAGGTTGCGCAGGCGACGCGACGATGCAAAAGCGCGCCGATCACGGAGGACTTCTCCGGATTCCCTTCGGAGGAGGAACTCTTCGGGACACCCGTCCGCCAGGGTCTGCTCACCGCGGAGAAGGCCATTCTTGGCCGCCGAAGCGCGGTAGCGATGGATGGCTTGACGGCGATCTCGCAGGAAGCCTTCTTCCGCATACTCGCTCGATTGATTCCGACGCGCCACGGGCGATCGATGCCATGGGATGCAATTCCTTGGCGGCCTCGTATCCACATCGGGCTTTTCGTACACCGCGTTGACGGTTTAGCACCTGGCCTCTACGCGCTCGCGCGAAATCCTGAGAAGCTCGCGGCCCTCAAGGAAGTGATGCGACGGGAGTTTCGTTGGCAGCGCCCGCCCTCTTGTCCACCCGGGCTTGCGCTGTATCTGCTCCAAGAAGGGGACTGCCGCGCTCTGGCGGCGCGTGTTTCCTGCGCCCAGGACATCGCCGGCGACGGCGCCTTCAGCCTGGGTATGATCGCCGACTACATGGACAGTCTCGCCACATACGGCGCCGCATTCTACCGGAACTTGTTCTGGGAAGCTGGCATGGTAGGGCAGGTGCTCTACCTCGAGGCCGAAGAAGCAGGCATTCGCTCGACCGGGATCGGCTGCTACTTCGACGATCCAGTCCACGAGGCCTTTGGAATCACTTCACGCGCGTGGCAGAGCTTCTATCACTTCACGGTGGGTGGCCCGGTTGAAGATAGACGGCTCACCACATTGCCTGCGTACCACCCTATCGATGTCGCCACTCCCACAAGATCGCACTCTTTGGACAACTAGCTCTTCAATCCTGAAACGTTGAGTGAATGTCTGCTTTCGGCCAGAAGCGGCCTGTCACATTGTTCTGAAAGCGGACGCTTAACGACCCCGATCAGCGGCCGCGAAACAGCAGGCGAAAGCCCGCTTCGAGGTGGTCCGCTGCATCGGATAATTCGGCGTCAGCACCTTCTTCGTCTTAGATGGGCCATTTCCTCGGCTCGTGTGTTGAGTCGTGGTTTC
>JAQBCT010000410.1:0-41232 GCA_032124855.1 Gammaproteobacteria bacterium | reverse complement strand
CTTCGCCGGTTGAAATGGCCTCTTCAGCAGCTGTAGCGGTTTGGTAATCCCCAAGCGGATTCGCGCTAGAATCGCGCCCTCATTCGGCAACGGAGACACGGCATGGCACTGAATCAGAAATTGCGCTTGCCGGCGGTGGATGAAGCCTTGCCCGGTCGCGCCCAGGCAGTGCCCGTGCCGGCGCAGCATTTTGTGAACGGCGCGCCGCTCACAGGCCCATTCCCCGCACAGTGCGCCCAGGTGCTGTTCGGTATGGGCTGTTTCTGGGGTGCGGAACGGCGCTTCTGGCAAACCCCAGGCGTGTTCACCACTGCGGTCGGCTATGCAGGCGGCGCGACGCCGAATCCAACCTATGACGAGGTTTGCTCCGGCCGCACAGGTCACTCGGAAGTCGTGCTGGTGGTTTACGACCCCGCCAAAGTGAGTTTGGAGGACTTGCTGCGCGAGTTCTGGGAAGCACACGACCCGACGCAGGGCATGCGCCAGGGTAACGACGTGGGCACGCAGTATCGCTCGGTCATCTTTACCTACGATGACGCCCAGTTGCGTGCCGCCAGGCAATCCGAACAGGAATTTCAAAGTGCGCTGATCACCGCCGGCTACGGCGCCATCACCACCGAAATTGCGCCGGTGACAGCGTTCTACTACGCCGAGCACTACCACCAGCAGTATCTCGCCAAGGTGCCCAACGGCTATTGCGGACTGGAAGGGACCGGCGTTTGCCTCCCGCAGCGCCTCAACGCCGCGGCGTCTTGAACCACTAACGCGTTTGCCGATGCCTTAGTCGAGTGTGGTCTTGGAAACGCCGCAGCGCTCGCAGCGATGCATCGTCACGAGGCGGCCGCGGTGAACGTCGAACTGCTTCTTCTGGGTGATGCGCCATTTGTGAAAGCCGCTGCCGCACAAGGTTTTGCCTTGTGCCTTGCGTACTTGCGAGGGCCTCTTGAACTTCACCACGTCGCCCATGCGCTGCTCCCGATTGCGGCGCTCAAACTAGCACATCAGAAAGGCGGGGTTTAACATCGCAACCCTTTGTCAAAATGACCGTCTGAGGGGACCGCCAGTGGTGGAACGCGCAACACTCGCGAGTGCGCAGTACTTCAGCCTCGCCACCTTCCGCCGCAATGGCAAGGAGGTTGCGACGCCGGTCTGGTTCGCCGAGGCCAATGGCAACTATTACGTATTCAGTGCCGGTGATGCCGGCAAGGTGAAGCGCATCCGCGGTCGCGCCAAGGCGCGGGTGGCACCCTGCGATGTGCGCGGCAAGGTGTTGGGTGAATGGCGCGACGCGACCGCGCGACTGGTGAGCGAATCCGCCGAAATAGCCGCGGCCTATCGCGCCCTGCGCAGCAAGTACGGTATGCGCATGGCAACGCTCGACTTTTTCGCCCGGCTGTCCGGTCGATTCCATCGCCGCGCACTGATAGCGGTGATCCTATGAACTACCCCCTCGCGGGCATCCGGGTGCTGGATATGTCGCGCGTGCTGGCCGGACCATTTGCTGGCCGCATGCTCAGCGATCTGGGCGCTGATGTGGTGAAGGTGGAACCGCCCGAGGGCGATGTCACGCGCAATTGGGGCGCGCGCATCAACGGTCAGGCGGGTTACTTCAATCAGCAAAACGTCGGCAAGCGCGGCATGTGCGTGGATCTCAGCGTCGCCGGCGGCGCCGAGCTGATCAAGCAGCTGGTCACCATAGCGGATGTGCTGATCGAGAACTTTCGTCCCGACGTGATGGGCCGGCTGGGGTTGGGTTACGACGTACTCAATGCCATCAATCCGCGTCTGGTGATGCTGTCCATTTCGGGATTCGGCCACAACGGTCCCGAATCGCGGCGCGCAGCGTATGCGCCAATCGTTCACGCCGAATCGGGATTGATTGCGCGCCAGGCGAAGACAAGCGGGGCGCCGGCCGCCGATATTGCGATCTCGCTGGCCGATACCAATGCATCATTACACGGCCTGGTCGGTCTGCTGTCCGCCTTGCTGATGCGCCAGTCCACCGGTCTCGGGCAGCACATCGACATCGCGATGATCGACGCGATGCTCGCCACAGATGATCAGACGCACTACGTCGCCGAAGCAGTCACGCACCTCAAGCCGATGCCCAGCGAAGTGTGGGATACGGCGGCTGGCACGCTGTTGATCGCGAGTGACTTTCGCAATGTCTGGAAGCAACTGGTCACGCGTGGCGGGCTCGCTGATCCCACCCCACCCAATGCGACGCTGGAACAGAAGATCGACGTGCGTCGCGCGGCGGCGCGTGCCTTCTTCAAGAATCTGCCAGACCGCGCGGCGGTGATCGCCGCACTCGACGGCATGAACCTCGCCTGGGGCGATGTGCGCGATGGCGCTTCTGCGTTGACACTGCCAACCGTCGTGCATCGCGGCACCATCACACAGGTGGATGATCGCGGCGGTGGGCTTCGCCCGGTAGTGCAGTCGCCGTACCGCTTTTCGGCTGCGGCGAGCGGCGTGCGTGCGGGATCACCGCATCAGGGAGAGCACAACGCCGCGGTCCTGACGGATTGGCTCGGTCTGGCACAAGACGACATCGAAGCTCTGACAACACGCGGCATCCTGTTGTCGCCGGAGCGTGGGTGAGCGAAGTGGCGGCGCGTGTGGGCGTCGGTATCGATTTCGGTACCACCAACACGGCCGCCGCAATTTACGACGGCCGCGAGGTGAGGCTCGTGAATCTGGAGGCTCACGCACAGATCATGCCGTCGGCCACTTACATCGACTCTGATCTGCAGACGATGACCGGACAGCACGCCATCGATCGCTACATCTCCGACAACGTCGGCAGGACGGTCGAGTTGGTGCCGGAAGTGATCGGCGAGGCCATACTCATGGTGGGTGATCCGGATCCCGAAGGTCGTCGCCCCGTGGAAACGTTGACCAAGCGCGTATACGGCGCGCCGGTGCGCGACTGCGGTTTGAAGGGACGACTGTTTCGCGGCGTGAAGCGGTTGCTAGGCGATCCCAACGTGCGGCGCTTGATGGTCTTCGATCATCCGTTCCGGCTCGTCGCGCTCATCACGCCCATACTGCTGCACGTACGTCGCGCCATCGAAACATGTCACGGGGGTGTTGCGCGCGCGTGGGTTGGCCACCCGGTGCGCTTCGAAGGGCGTGACGAGCACCGCAATCAACTGGCGCTGGCGCGCCTCGGCGAAGCGTATGGACATGCCGGCATCAAGGAGCACGTCTTCTACCCCGAACCCATTGCAGCGGCAGTGAGTTATCTGGTGACGCACCCGCAAGACGCGGTTCGCCATGTCCTGACAGTTGATTTCGGGGGTGGCACGCTGGACTTCAGCGTACTGCGTACGCACGGACAAACGTTCGAAGTCGTCGCCACCCATGGTGTTGCCCTTGGGGGCGATCATATCGATCAGCGGCTGTTCCGCGAGCTGCTGTTCCCGGCCTTCGGCAAGGGTGAGACATGGCGCCGCCGCGGTTTCGACAGGCAGGTCATCGAGACGCGGTTTCCGTTCGAGGACTATGAGGATCTGATCCTCAACTGGCCGGTTACCTATCTGCTGAACCAGAACAAATTCACGACCCCGATGCTCGACTGCATTGAGCAGGGCGGACCCGCCGCCCACAAATTTCGGCGCCTGCGCGAATTGATTCAGCAGAATCTCAGCTACAGCGTGTTTGCCTCGATCAAGGATTTCAAAGCCGAGTTGTCCTCGGTGGAAGAGGCCGTGCTGGATATTCCAGAGATCGATATCGAAATCCGGCTGCATCGGGACCAGTTCGAAATTCTGATCGCGGATCTGCTGCAGCAATTCCAGGCCGGTGTGGAAGATACGCTGACCAAGTGTGAGTTATCCGCAGATGCAATCGGCCTGGTGTTGCGCACCGGAGGCTCGTCGTTGATACCTGCGGTGCGGCGCATCCTCGAGACGCGTTTCCCGGGACGTGTGGTCAGCCACGATCCGTTCACGTCGGTGGCCGCGGGTCTCGCCATCGCCGACTACCACGGCTATCGATTCGGCTGAAGCGGATTACTCGGGTGGCGCCCTCCACTGGGGGTCAAGCACGCCGAGGAACGAATGCAGCATGCGGTAGGTCAGCCCCCAGACGAAGTGTCCACCATTGATGCGGTAGCCGCCGAAGTGCACTGGCGCGCCGTCGATGATGCGCTCCTCCTGCGTGTGATTGTCTGCCTGCGCGATCGGTGCGAGGGGCGTCCACACGACCTCTGCCACCTCGTGGTTCGGCCTGAAGCCGGGGTCACCGGTCACGCAGAAAACGAAGGGCGCGATGAGCATGTTCAGCACGCGACCGCGCGGCTGTGCCTGCTGTTGATCCAGCGTTCCGATGTGGCTGCCGACGCGCGTGAGGTCCAGGCCGATCTCTTCCCGCGTTTCGCGCACCGCCGCGGCCAGCAGCGACTCATCAGACGGTTCTTTGTGGCCACCCGGGAATGCCATATGCCCTGACCACGGATCACCCGATTTCACGGCGCGGCGAATGAACAACACATCCGTCACGGGCGCACCGGCTCTGTGTCGTTCCCGCAGGATCACTGCCACCGCAGCCTGGCGGGTGCCTTCGCGCAGCGACGCCAGCTGCGGTTGGTAGGCCGCCATCCGTGCTTCGATATCAGTCAGGTTCATCACGTTTGGCATTGTTTGGAAAACACCGCATGATTTCCAGCAATTAGTTCTGCAGAGGTACCTGGTTGAATGACGCAATCCATCGCCAATCGATGTTTCGTATGTGGGCCAGGCAATCCGATCGGTCTGAAACTGCAGTTTCGTATCGACGGCGAGGTATGCCGCGCGGAGTTCACACCAGGGGATACGCACATGGGTTACGAGGGTGTTACCCACGGCGGCATCATCTTCAGCCTGCTCGATGACGTGATGGCCAACTGGTTATGGCTGCAGGGTGAACGCTGCTTCACGGCGCGCGCCGATATCCGCTATCGCGCGCACCTGCCGGTGGGTACACCCGTGCGGCTCGAGGGACGGCTGGTGAAACGCAAGGGCCGCCTCGTGCAGTTATCCGGATGCGTCATTCGAACGGATCTCGAGGAAGTCGTGGCCGAAGCCACCGGCAGCTTCATGGCCGAGGCGTCATGAGGCTCTGACGAGCGGACGATGGCGCTCGTAGGTCTGCAACACCCAGCGTCCGGCCGGATGATCCCGCCATTTCTGCGTGAGCGCGACCAGCGCCTTGGGCTGCGGCTCGGGTTTCTTCATATCGGGGTGCGGCGGGTCGATCAGCGGTGCGAACATGGCGGCCGCCGTGAGATCGGCGACGCTGAAACGGTCGCCGGCCAGATAGGGCGACTTGTAGGTGAGCTTCGCCAGCGAGTCCATATTCTGCGCCACCAGGCGTTCTGCCTCGGCGATCGCCTCGGCACCCGAAATACCGTTGGCGCGGCGGATCAGGCCTTTCGCTAGCGGCATCGCCGCACGATAGCCAGCCCGTTTCAGCCACGGCTGATCCTGTGAGAACAGCCGCGCGACGTAACCGCTCGAGCTGAGCATCGCCACAAATGCGCAGATGCGCGCTGCGGGGCCCACCACGAAGTCGAAGTGGTGCTCGAGTTCCAGCGCGCGGTCGCGCAGAGCGGGATCGCTCGGATACAGCGACGGCACGTCTTTGAATATCAGTTCCAGCCGTTCGATGATCCAGGCGGAATCGTGTACATACTCCCCGTTCATGCGCAGCACGGGCGTTTGCGTCTGCCCGGTCAGCTTCCTGACGAGATTTCGATGGGGCCCGGGCAGTAGATCGGTGCGCCGGTGGGGCAAGCCTTTATAGTCCAACGCCCAACGGATCTTTTCGTTGTAGTGCGAGTAGCGGAACTGGAAAAGTTCAAGGTCGGCCTGCATGGTCGCGGCATGATGCTGTCGTCATCGCATAGATGCAAATCCTGTGACGGCGTCTTGCCTCGAACCCGGCGTTGCCCCAAGATCGATCCGTTCGCATGTCTGGTTCTGCTGGATCGCCGAGGAGGTTCTGATGGCCTGGGTTATTTTGGTTGCGATGCTCGCGCTGCTGCAGTTCGTATTTTTCGGCATCAAGGTGGGTCAAGCGCGCGGTAAGTACGGCGTGAAAGCGCCTGCCACTACCGGCAACGAAATATTCGAACGCTACAACCGTGTTCACCAGAATACGATGGAGCAGTTGATTGTCTTCATCCCCGGGTTGTTTGCGTTCGCGCACTTGATCAGTCCGGTGTGGGCGGCCGGCATCGGCGTCGTCTACATCGTCGGTCGATTCATGTACTACTCGGGCTATATCGCAGATCCGGAGAAGCGTGGCACCGGGACGATGGTGACGATGCTGGCCAGCCAGGTGCTGGTGCTGGGCTCGATCGTCGGAGTCGTGCTGGCGCTGATTTAGGCCGGATAGTTCCGGCTGAGCCATTCCAGGATTGCGGCGTTGGTTTCGGCGGGTTTTTCCTGCTGAATCCAATGCCCGCATTCGAGCGTGATCACTTCCACACGCGGGACGAATTCCTTGATGCGTTCGGATGCGGGGACGATGTCGTATGTGCCGTGGATCATCAGCGCGGGACAATCTACGCGCTGCCGGACGTCGGCCAGCGTATGCCAGTTGCGTGTGAAGTTGCGGTACCAGTTGATTCCGCCTGTGAAGCCGCTCGCCTTGAACGCGTTGGCGAATACATCGAGTTCCGCCTCGGACATCATCAGCTCACCCGGGGGGTTTCGATCTTCCACGAGATTGATCATAGCCATGCCGGGACGCATGGTGCGTGGTGGCGCGTTCCATTGCCCGGTGCGATAGAGGTTGCGCAACAGATTCTTCGGGTCGCGCGCGAACGCGGCATCGGCGACGCCGGGTTGGCGATTGAAATGGACGATGTAGAAATCGCCCCCGAGCAGCTGTTCCCAGAATGAAACCCATTCCGTGGTGCCGCGCTCCATGAACGGCACGCTGAGATTGATCACGCCGGCGACCCGATCAGGGTGAAGCAGCGCCATATTCCACACCACGATCGCGCCCCAGTCGTGGCCCACGAAGACCGCGTCGCGATAGCCGTAGTGATCCAGCAGTCCGCACAGATCTTCGGTGAGCTGGACGATGTCGTAGCTCTCGACCGCCTCAGGTCGTTGGGTGCGACCGTACCCGCGTTGATCCGGCGCGAGCACGTGATAGCCGGCATCGGCCAGCGGTTGTAGTTGATGTCGCCAGGAGTAGGCGAGCTCTGGAAAGCCGTGGCAAAGCACCAGCGGCTTGCCGGCGCCGGTTTCGTATACCGCCATGCGGATGCCGTTGGTGTCGATCGTGTGTGGCGTGTCGAATGCGGTCATCGAATTTTCTCTGCTGGAATTTGGTTGAGGGTCACCGGGTTTGATACCGTAGCCCACCTCAATTACATCGTACAGGGGAGACAGAATGAGGATCATTGTGGCAGGCACGGTTGATGTGGATCCTGCGCGCCGCGACGAGGCATTGGTGGCGGGCAAGCCGCACATTGTCTCGGCGCGCGCCGAGAAGGGTTGCATTCACTACGTATGGGCGGCGGACAATCTCGATCCGGGTCGCATCTACGTGTATGAGGAATGGGAGTGCGCGGACGATCTCGCGGCGCATCTGAAGGCACCGCCGTATCTGAATATGCGCGACACCATCGGCGGCTTCGGCATTCGCGGCGCCGATACCAAGAAATACGAAATCGCCCGTTCGGAGCCCGTATACGACGACAAGGGCGTGCCGCGCGCCGACTTCTTCACGCCGCGCTAGCGGGGTACTGAAATGGGGAACTGCGACTGGCCGCAGCCACGTTGTTCGCCCGGCTGAGATCCCGTTCCGCGATTGCAGTCGTCGCCGTTGTGATCGGTGTCATCCTGGTTGCGCCGTTCTTGATTCCAATCCCGGCGTTGCATGACACGGTCGACCCGGTTGCGCTCGCCGATGCCGATAGCGAGTTCGTCGACATCGACGGCCTGTCTGTGCATTTCAAGGCAGCAGGGGCCGGCGAGCCGGCGTTTCTGTTGCTGCATGGATTTGGCGCCAGCGTTTTCAGCTGGCGCGACGTGCTGCCGGAATTTGCCCAGTGGGGACGCGTGATTGCCTACGACCGTCCGGCGTTTGGTTTGACCGAGCGCCCCACTACGTGGACCGGAGCTAACCCCTACAGCGCTGCATACCAGACGGCATTGGTGTTGGGACTGCTCGATGCGCTTGGGCAGCGCCAGGTGATCCTGGTTGCCCACTCGGCCGGTGCGCGCGTCGCCGTAGACGTGGCGCTGACGCAGCCGCAACGCGTGATGGGCCTCATCCTCGTAGATCCCGCGATCTCCGTGTCGCACTCAACGTGGCGCTGGCTGTTGCCGCTGTTGCACACCCCTCAGCTGGATCGTTTGGGGCCGCTGTTGGTGCGATCGATCGCTCGAACGGGTGATGCGGGCATTCGCCGCGCCTGGCACGATCAAGCCAAGCTGACGTCTGAAGTCTTCGCGGGTTATCGCAAACCGTTACGCGCCGACAACTGGGATGTGGCGCTATGGGAGTTCACCCGCGCAGATCGGGCACCGCTGGCCGTTGCGCAACTGCAGCAAATTGCGCGTATCCCGACGCTGCTCATCACCGGAGACGACGATCGGATCGTGCCGGCGGCTCAGACCATTGCACTTGCGGGGGTGATCGGCTCGAGCGAATTGCGGGTACTGCCGCAATGCGGCCACTTGCCGCACGAGGAATGTCCGGGCCGCTTCATGGCAGTTGTGGAGGCATTTCTGAGCGCACATGCCTTGTTGACGCCACAGCGCTGACTTGCGTCCCAACCCCTCGCCGGGAACAATGCGCGGCTCCCTTGTTTTGACGGAATGCATCCATGGCACACGTACGCGCGAACGGCATCCAGATCGAATACGACACCTTCGGCGATCGGGCTGATCGCCCATTGCTGATGGTGATGGGTCTGGGTGCGCAGATGACGGCCTGGCCGCGTGGGTTTTGCGAACAGCTGGCCGAGGCGGGCCACTACGTGGTGCGCTTCGACAATCGCGACGTCGGTCTGTCGGAGAAATTCGACGCCGCGGGTATCCCGGATATCCCGGGCATGATGATGAAGGCGGCGGCGGGCGAAGCAGTGACCGCGCCGTATACGCTGGATGATATGGCTGACGACGGCTTCGGGTTGCTCGATGCGCTGGATATCGAGCGCGCGCACATCTGCGGTGCGTCGATGGGCGGCATGATCGCGCAGGCAATGGCGATCCGGGCGCCACGCCGCCTGAAGAGCGTGACGTCCATCATGTCGAGCACCGGCAACCGCGAACTACCGCCGGCGAAACCCGAGGCCATGGCCGCCCTGATGAGCCCGCCGGGACAGAACCGCGACGAAATGATCACGCGCGCGATCAGCGTTTCCCGCACCATCGGCAGTCCCGCTTATCCAGCCACTGAAGCAGAAATTCGCGAGCGTTCGCTGGAAGCGTTTGAGCGATCGTTCTATCCCGTCGGCGTGGCGCGGCAGATGGCGGCGGTGGCCGCGCACGGTAACCGCAAGCCAGCGCTCGAGAAGCTGTCCATCCCCGCCCTCGTCATTCACGGCCGGGCGGATCCGTTGGTGCCGCTGGAAGCTGGACTCGATACGCACGCCGCGCTACGTGGCTCGAAGTTGCTGGTGATTGATGGAATGGGGCACGACCTGCCACGACAGGTGTGGCCGCAGATTGTCGCCGGCGTCGCGGCCCTCACCACTGGCACGGCCTGAAGCAAACTGGCCGTGAGGCAACGTATTCGCACCACGCATGCCGGCAGTCTGCCGCGACCGGTAGCGCTGGCGGCACTGCACGCCAGACGATTCGCGGGTGAGACCATCGATCTGGCAGAACTTGCCGCGCAATCACGCGCTGCAACAAAAGCGGTGGTGAGGCAGCAATGCGAACTTGGCATCGATGTGGTGAACAACGGTGAGGACGGCCGCGAGAGCTTCTTCACCTATGTGCAGCATCGGATGAGTGGCTTTTCGGGCGTGAGCCGGCGCCCGCCGATGCGTGATCTCGTGAAATATCCCGGCTACCTCGGTCGCCTGCAGCGCACCGCCTTCGCGACGGACAGTGTCAGCCTCACCCAACCCCCACAGGCCACCGGTGACGTGATGTATGGCGACACGGCCGCCATCGATGCCGAATGCAGGGAGTTCACCCAGGTGCTGAAGACGGTGGGACGCGAACCCGCTGATGCATTCATGTCGGCGCCATCGCCGGGCATCGTGGTAGCTGCCATGGAGAATCGGCATTACCCGGATCTGGATGCCTATCTTCAGGCAGTGAGCGCAGCGCTGACCGTCGAATATCGCGCAATTCTGCGCCACGGCTTCATACTGCAGATCGATGCACCCGACCTGGCGATGGAGCGGCATACCTATTTTTCGGATCAACCCCTCGACGTATTTGTTGGGTTCGTGGAACGCGTCGGTGCGGCGATCAATACGGCGCTGCGCGGCGTGCCGAGAAGCCGCATCCGTCTGCATGTCTGCTGGGGCAACTACGAAGGTCCGCACGACGAGGATGTGCCGTTGGAGGCGATTTGGGATGCGCTGGTGCGCATCGACGCAGGCCACATTCTTCTCTCAATGGCCAATCCGCGTCACTCGCACGAATACCGTCTATTCGAGTCGCGTGGGCTGCCGGCAGACACCACCCTCGTGGCGGGCGTGATCGATACCACCACCAACTACATCGAACACCCGGACGCAGTGGCAGACAGGCTGGTGCAGATCGCCCAGGTCCTGGAGGATCCGACGCGGCTCATGGCGGGTACCGACTGCGGATTCGAGACCTCCGCAGGCTTCGCATCCGTAGTGGATGAGATCGCCTGGCAGAAACTCGCATCCCTCGTGGAAGGCGCGCGTCGCGCCAGTGTGAAGTTGTTTGGGCGCGACAGCTGAATCTGCGGGCGCCGCGCGCGGGCTGCGCGCGCTGGTTCTGACGCTGCTGGTTGGTTGCGCCCACACACCCGCTGGACCGTTGCCGTCGCCGGACGGCCGCGATGTCGAACTGACGGCGACGCCCTTCTTTGCGCAGGAAGCCTATCAATGCGGTCCCGCGGCGCTGGCCACGGTGCTGGGCGACGCGGGCGTGCAGGTTACGCCCGAACAGCTGGTGCCGCGGATCTACCTGCCGGGGCGGCACGGTTCATTGCAGCTCGAATTGATAGCGGCCGCGCGTACGTACGACACCATTCCCTACGTGATTGATGCGCAACTCGATGCGTTGCTGGCCGAGGTGGCAGCGGGCCATCCGGTGCTGGTACTGCAGGATCTGGGAGTTGGCCCGTTCCACGTCTGGCATTACGCGGTGGTGGTCGGTTACCAGCACACGCCGCCGCGGTTGATCCTGCGTTCCGGCGTGACGCAGCGTCAGCTGATGGAGGTCCCGAAATTCCTGCGGACCTGGCGCAAGGCGCAGCAGTGGGCGGTGGTGACGCTGCGCAGTGATGAGTTGCCGGCGAGTGCGGAACCGCAACGTTATCTCGAATCGGTTATCGCGGTAGAGACGCTGGGTGATGTGGCGGTTGCGCAGCGCGCTTATGGGACCGCGCTGCAGCGCTGGCCCGACAACGTACTGGCGCTGTTTGGTGTCGCGAATTCGAGCCATCAGCTGGGTGATCTGACGACGGCGCAGGCTGCGTATACGCGGCTGCTGGAGCTGACAGGCGCCAATCCCATCGTGCTGAATAATCTCGCTGAAGTGATGGTCGACCGTGGCTGTGCCGCAGCGGCACTGCGTTATGTTGCTGCGGCGCAAGCGGTGAGTGGGGACGACGCGCAGATTGAAGCTGCCATTGCAGATACCCGCAGCCAAGCTGCGCAGTTGGAGGCTCAGCGGATCGATGGGCTCGATTGCGAACCCTAATGCGCGTTTCGACGGTCAGAAGTTCTTGAATACGTTGATCACACCTACCAGTTCGAGAATCACCAGCACGACGAATACGATACCCAGTACCGCCAGCGCACTGGTGCCGCCAGCCGGCATCGTCGCCAGACGCGCGTCGAGCGCGGCGAGTTCGCTGTCGGTCAACGCCGCCACGCGTGCCTGTGCATCGCGGGGATCGACGCCCAGACCGATCATCTGTCCGCGCACGGCATCCTGCGCGAGAAAACTGTTGACGCGATCGATGCGTGCATCGCGGGTCAGTGACTGGCTGAACGCGGCGGTGCCCACCACCTGCGCCTGTGCCACAGGTGCCCAACCCAACGTCACTAGATTCATGCACATCGCCCAGATCAAAGCGCTGCGCAGAAGTGAACCAATTCGTTCGTTCATGTTGTGCTCCGTGGTTAATCTGCGCCGCAGTTTACCGAATCTTCGTACGAGCCACACGCGGCATCGGCCGCCTTGCGGTGCAGCGTTGGTGACGACATAGTCACATTTTGCATTCTAGATGGAGAGTTCTCGCTGATGCTGCATGGACATTACGGTGACGCGATGTTGAGCGAGCTGTGACACGATCGCCTGATACATCGCACATCCGCATTCTGGATCTGCCCGGCGCCATCAATCTGCGCGATTTCGGTGGTTATCCAACCGAGAGCGGCGCTCGGGTGCGCCGCGGCCAATTGTTTCGCTGCGGCATGCTGGCGGATCTGACCAGCGATGCTCAGTCGGCCTTGCATGCGCTGCGCATCGGGACGATCTGTGACCTGCGCCGGCATGACGAATGCGCGCGGGAGCCAACACCACCCCTGGCGCACCGCCCTCGTCAGATCCACATCCCGATCGACCCCGACAGCGGCATACAGCTGCGCGACGCGCTGCAATACGACGATCTCGGTGTCGAGGCGCGCATCCGCTACATGGTGCAGATCAACCGGGAGCTGGTGCGCGCCCACACGGCTGAGTATCGGCAGGTATTCGCAGCACTCGAATCGAGCGGTGATTCAGCCTTTCTGATGCACTGCTCGGCGGGGAAGGATCGCACCGGCCTGGGTGCCGCCGCGATTCAGCTGGCGCTGGGCGTGCCGCGTGAACTGGTGATCGAGGACTACCTTCTCACCAACGAAGCGATGGATTTTGAACGGTTCATCGTGCCGCGGTTGAAACCGAACTATGGCGATGTGGATGTCGAGGCGGCGATGGCGCTTTCTGGCGTGCGCGCCGAATACATCCACGCGGCGCTTGATGAGATCGACAGCGCATTCGGTTCGATTGATGCATATCTGCGCGATGGCCTCGGCATCGACGAACGACGCCGCGCCGCATTGCGCGCGCGTTACGTAGAATGAGCGACCGGGGTCGGCGTAACGAACCGGAGTAAAGCGTCCGAGTGTCTTCTCTGCGACCGTTTACTCCGGTCCGCTACTCCGACCCCACCCATTCACGAGGCACACAAATGGCAGACGCAACCGGCTTCGACACACTGGCGTTGCACGCGGGGCAGCGGCCGGATCCAACCACTGGCGCGCGCGCAACACCGATCTACCAGTCGGCCGCCTTTGTATTTCCCGATAGCGATTTCGCCGCGGGATTGTTCAATATCGAACGCGCCGGTCACGTGTATTCGCGGCTGTCCAATCCCACCAATGCGGTACTGGAAGAGCGCGTTGCGGCGCTCGAAGGCGGTGTAGGCGCCATCGCCACAGCGAGTGGTCAGGCGGCGATGCACCTCGCCGTGGCGACACTGTGCAGCGCGGGCGATCATATCGTTGCGTCGCGCTCGATCTACGGCGGCACCCACAATCTGCTGGCCTATACGCTGCCGCGCTTCGGAATCAGTACCACCTTCGTGGATCCGCGCGACCCGGCCGCGTTCGCCGCGGCCATACAAGGCAATACCAAGCTCGTATTCGGTGAAACGCTGGGCAATCCAGGCTTGGAAGTACTCAACGTGCCGGCCGTGGCCGCAATCGCGCACGCGGCGCGGTTGCCATTGCTGATTGACTCAACATTCACGACGCCGTACCTGATGCGGCCGCTGCAACACGGTGCTGATCTCGTGCTGCATTCGGCCACGAAATTTCTGTCTGGCCACGGTGTGGTAATTGGCGGTGTGCTGGTGGACGGCGGCACCTTCGACTGGGAAGCATCAGCCAATCATCCGACCCTGACCGAACCGTATGAGGGATTTCACGACCTCGTGTTCGCCGAAGAATTCGGCCCGCAGGCTTTCATCATGCGTGCGCGTAAGGAAGGCTTGCGCGACTTCGGCGCCTGCATGGCGCCCACCACGGCGTTTTATGTATTGCAGGGGTTGGAGACGCTGTCGCTGCGCATGACGCGGCACGTGGAGAACGCCCGCGCCGTCGCTGCATTTCTCGCGACTCACAAAGCGGTTAAGCGTGTCAGCCATCCCGATCTGCCAGACCACCCGGATCACGCATTGGCGAAACGATTGCTGCCGCGCGGCGCCGGGGCGGTGCTGTCGTTCGACATCGCAGGCGGGCGCGCAGCGGGGCGTGCTTTCATCGAAAGTCTCACAGTGTTCTCGCATCTCGCCAATGTGGGCGATGCGAAGTCGCTCGTGATTCATCCGGCGAGTACGACGCACCACCGCATGGATGCGGCGGCGCTGCAGGCAGCCGGCATTGGGGAGGGACTGGTGCGGCTGTCGGTGGGGTTGGAGGATGTGAATGATCTGACCGACGATCTGGGACGCGCGTTGCAGCGCTCGCAGAAGGCGATGGCTTGATGCGCGTCAACGTCGACGGACGCGCGGTATTCATCGGTACCGGAAGCGGCAAGCCAGTCGCGACCGCGCCGACTGTAACGTTCGTCCATGGTGCGGGCATGGATCATACGGTGTGGGTGATGCCGGCTCGGTACTTCGCGCGACATGGCTATCGCGTGCTCGCAGTGGATCTGCCGGGCCACGGCCGCTCCGAAGGCGCACCACTTACATCCATCGAATCGATGGCGCAGTGGCTGGGCGACGTGCTGGATGTGCTGGGGGTCGACTCGACTGCGATCGTTGGTCACAGCATGGGTTCGCTCGTTGCACAGGCATTCGCGGCCGCTCAGCCAGCGCGCGCGCGGGTCGTCGTTCTGATGGGAACGGCCGTGCCAATGCCTGTCACAGAGCGATTGTTGAGCGCCGCGCAGTCCGATATCGATGCCGCCATCGGCATGGCCAATGGCTGGAGCCACAGTCCGCGCGGTCGACTCGGTGCGAATGCCAATCCAGGATTCTGGATGCTGGGCGGTGGCGCGCGACTGATTGCACGCGCGGCCCCGGGCGTCTTCTTCGCCGATCTGGCGGCCTGCAATGCCTTCCGCCCGGGTCCGTTGACGATCAGTTCACCCGCGTTGCTGATCCTGGGCGATGCGGATCAGATGACGTCGGCGCGTGCCGGCCGGGAAGTGGCCGCGACGATCGCCGACGCACGCGTCGTGGTGCTGCCTGGCTGCGGCCATGCGATGTTGTCAGAGCGGCCCAACGAAGTGCTGGATGCGCTGATCAGCGTTGTCTGAGGGACGAGAGACAGGGGTCGGAGGAATGAACCGGAGTAAAGGGTCTGAGTGAAATGACTCCGACCCTTTACTCCGGTTCATTCCTCCGACCCCATCGCTACTGGCTCATATACCAGCCGCCGTTCGGCGAGAGGGTCTGGCCGGTCATGAATTTCGCTTCCTCGCTGGCGAGATACACGGCAGCCCACGCGATATCGTCCGGTTCGCCGATACGACCCTGTGGCGTTTGCGCAGCGAGCATGGGATGCATCGCTTCGAACGGCGATGTCATATCGGTGAGGATCCAGCCCGGCGCGATGGCGTTCACGCGGATGTTGCGGTCCGCGACCTCATGCGCCAGCGAGCGGGTGAAGCCCAGAATGGCGGCCTTTGCCGCGCAATAGGCGGTGCCGCCGCCACGACCGAACGTACCCATGATGCTGCCCATGTTGATGATTGCGCCGGTGCGTTGTGCAGTCATGCCTCTGAGCGCTTCGCGGCTGCAGAAAAAGGTGCCGTCGACGTGGATGCGCATCATGCGATGCCACTCTTCGTCGGTGGTTTCCAGCGTCCCGTTGTCGGGTTCCACCGGTTCACCGCGTGCAGCGGCGGCGGCGCGCTGCACCATTCGCTGCACACGCTCGTTGTTGTCGTTGCGACTTTCCAGGCCGCTGATCCCCGCGTTGTTAACGAGAATGTCGAGGCGCGGCACGACCTTGCTCACATCAGCGAACATGCGCGTGACCTCCGTCGAGCTCGACACATCCGCTGCGAAGCCGTGGCCGCCCAGCGACTTCGCAGTGGCGCGCGCCGCGTCGAGGCTGAGGTCGTTGATGATCACCGTGGCGCCTTCATCGACGAAGCGCCGCGCGATCGCCGCGCCCAATCCGCGTGCGGCGCCGGTGATCAAAGCAGTTTTCCCCTTCAGGCGATTCATACACCGTGCTCCTTTCGATATTTCTCCCAGCGCGCAAACGACTCCGTGAGGGCGGCGGTGCGGGCGTCCACCATCGGCTTGATTTCCGGATGACTGAGAATGTAGAGATCGTTGGCCAGAATCGCGGCAAGCACCATATCGCCGACAACGGCGGGATCGAGTGCATTGGCCATCACCTGCGCGATTCGCGCCGCGCGTTCGGCCTCCGGGACATCTGCGTTTAGCACCATTGCTGCCGTATCCGTTGCGCTCTTCAAAATCTCCGGGCGATTGCGTCCCGACGTGAAAATGTTCGTCGTCACAACGCCGGGGCACAGCACGGAAACGCCGATGTTGTGCGGCGCGAGGTCGGCGCGGAGCGTCTCGGACAAGCCAACCACGGCATATTTCGTGGTGTTGTAGACACCCAGGCCCGGCAGCGCCATGAGCCCGGCCATCGAGGCCGTGTTGACGATATGCCCGCCCTCACCGTGCGATTTGATGCGGGAAACGAACGTCTGCAGGCCGTTGATCACGCCGGCGAGGTTCACACTCGTCACCCAATCCCAGTCCTGGAACTGCATCGCGTCAATCGGCCCGCCCACTGCGACACCGGCGTTGTTGCACACCACGTGGATCTTCTCGAATGCATCCTCGGTGCGCCGCGCGGCCTGTTCCATGGCATCGCGATCAGTCACATCGACCTTCAGCGTGATGACCTGGGAATTGCTGCGCTTGAATTCGGCCTTTACGGCATCGAGCGCGTCCTGCTGGACATCGGCGATGGCAATCTTCATGCCGGCTGCCGAAAAACTGCGCGCCATTGCAAGACCCATCCCGCTGGCGCCGCCTGTGATGAAGGCGACCTTTCCCGTCACATCCTGCATGTGTATCCCCTCGAAGAAATTGCTGGAGCGCTGAATTCTATCTTGATAGGGGCGCTTGTGTCGCAGGCGGGGATGCGCACAAAATCGCTCCACCATCACAGGAGCGCCAGCGTGGATCTATCACATCTGCACGAGTTGATTCTGGCCGGCGCACTGTTTCTGATTGCGCACCTCGGCATCAGCAGCACGCCGATTCGCGGCGTGCTGGTGCGAAGCATCGGGGAAAATCCCTATCGCGGCGTGTATTCGATTCTAGCCGTGGTGACGCTGGTCTATCTGATCCTCACCTACAACGGCACCCCCCATGCCGATTTTCTATGGGCGCCGACGCCGCCGTATCGCTGGGCTGCGCTGCTGATCATGCCGGTCGCGTTGATGTTCATGCTGGGCGGCTTCATGGCGAAGAACCCGACGGCGGTGGGACAGGAGTCGCAGGTGAAGACCATCGGGGAGGGCACCGGACTGGTGCGCATTACGCGACATCCATTTCAATGGGCCGTTGTGCTGTGGGCGGCGGCCCACATCCTGGCCAACGCAGACTCTGCGTCCGTGGTTTTCTTCGGCAGCCTCGGCTTGCTGTCGTTGCTCGGCGCATTCCTGATCGACATCAAAAAGGCGCGCGCGATGGGCGCGGATTGGACGCAGTTCGCGCGCGTGACATCGAATATCCCATTCGCAGCCATCCTCACCGGACGCAATCGCATTGTCTGGAGCGAACTGCGTCTGCCGATCATCGCCGGTCTGGTGGCCTACGCGGCGCTGCACTGGGGCCACGTCTATGTCTCCGGGGTGCCGCTCTACTAGCGTGACAGTTCCCGTTCGATGCCTTGCCCGAGCGACGCAGTTTCGCCCCGAAAGAAATGATCCGCACCGGCAATGGTCGTGATGGTTGCGCTCGGGGCGTTCACATCCCGCCAGCGAACCAGATCGTCCGTGGCTACGAATTCGTCGGCATCGCCGCATACGAGGCCGACCGGCATGGTCAGTGTGGGACGCGCGACAAAGCTCATCATCGCGACGGGCGGTGCCACCAGCAGAACCTGCTGCGTGGCAGGTGCGTGATCCAGCGCGCGCCAGACGATATTTGAACCGAACGAATAGCCTGCCAGTCGCACCGACGCGGGACGGAGTTCATTTTTCAGCCAGTCCAACACCGCCAACAGGTCGTCCACTTCACCTGCGCCGTGATCGAAGCAGCCGGCGCTGGCGCCTACGCCGCGAAAATTGAAGCGCAGCTGCGCGAAGCCACGCCGGTGCGCCGCCGCCGCGATGGTATCGAGCACGGCGTCATCCATGCTGCCACCGTATTGCGGATGTGGGTGGCAGAGCACGATGGTGCCGCTGGCATCCTCGGGTTCGTCGTAGCGGCCTTCGATTGCGCCGGCGGGACCGGGAACCATCAATTCACGTGGGAGTCTCATGCCATCACCATGCCTGCCGGCACAGCGTCCGCGCAAGCGCAAGTGCTTGAAATCGCGGCGTGACTGGGTAGGCTTGCGCACCGTTTCCGGTCAGTTCACAGGAGATCGAGTGTGATCAAAGCGGAACAGTTGACGCGTCGCTACGGAGAATTTCTCGCGGTCGATAGCGTCGACTTTGCCATCGGACAGGGTGAAATCGTCGGCCTGCTGGGGCACAACGGCGCCGGCAAAACCACCATCATGAAGATGCTCACAGGTTATCTCGAGCCGAGTGCCGGGCGCGTCGAAGTGGACGGCGTGGATGTCGCCGAACAACCCAAATTGGTACAGCGCTCCCTCGGCTATCTCTCGGAGAGTCTGCCGCTGTATCCGGAGATGAGCGTCGTCGACTACCTGGAATATGCCGCGCAACTGCGTGGTGTTGCTGTGGCGGATCAACCCCGCGCCGTGCGTGATGCGATTGAGGCAACCGAACTGCAGGGCAAGGCATTCGATCCCATCCAGACACTGTCGCGGGGCTACCGGCAGCGCGTCGGTGTGGCCCAGGCGATCCTGCACAAGCCGCGGTTTCTGGTGCTCGATGAACCCACCAACGGGCTCGACCCGTCGCAGACCCAGCATATGCGCGATCTCATTCGCCGCCTGTCGAGCCAGGCCACGATCGTTCTATCCACGCATATCATGCAGGAGGTCAACGCGATCTGTGACCGCGCAATGATTCTGCGCAATGGTCGACTGGTGTTGGATGAAACGCTGGCCGTGCTGCGTCGCACCGAACAGCTGCTGCTGACAACGGATGCGCCCATCGAGCGCGTGGCCGCCGCGTTGCGCGGGGTCGATGGTATCGGCGTGCCTGTGTTGATTGCGCCGGGAGAAGCAACTCCCCGCATCGGCCTGCCGCTCAACGGACCCGTTGGGGTTACCACGGCCAATGTGGTCGCTGCACTGGTGGCGGCCGGCGTCGCCGTACACTCAATCGCCCCGGAGCAGCGCGATCTGGAAACCGTGTTCAGACAGGTCAGCGATGCAGGAGAAGGCGCATGAGCACAGTCAGCATCAAACGCATCGCTGCCAAGGAAACCGGACTGTTTTTCGCCTCACCCATCGGTTATCTCTTTCTCGCCTTCTTCCTAGGCATCACGCTGTTCATCTTCTTCTGGGGCGAAGCATTCTTCGCACGCAACATCGCCGATGTGCGACCGATGTTTGAATGGTTGCCGCTGCTGCTGCTGTTTCTGTGCAGTGCGCTCACCATGCGGATGTGGAGCGAGGAGCGACGCTCGGGCACGCTGGAATTCGTCGCCACCGTGCCGGTGACCACCTGGTCGTTCGTACTCGGCAAATTCTTCGCCTGCTGGCTGCTGCTGGCCATCGCATTGCTGCTGACGCTGCCACTGCCCCTCACCACGGCCTACCTGGGTAACCTCGACTGGGGTCCGGTGCTGGCGGGCTATCTCGCGGCCATGTTGTTGGGTGGGGCGTATATCGCCATCGGGTTGACCGTGAGTGCGCGCAGCGACAATCAGATCGTCAGCCTGATCATCTCCACGCTGGCATGCGGCGCGCTGTATCTGGCCGGCAGTCCGCTGCTCACCGACCTGGCCGGCAACGATCTGGGCGTGTGGCTGCGTGGCGTCGGCACCGGTTCGCGATTTGAATCCATTACCCGCGGCGTGCTCGATTTTCGCGATCTGTATTACTACGCCAGCCTGATTCTCACATTCCTGGCGCTGAACGTTTACTCGCTGGAGCGGCAGCGCTGGGCCGTTGATGGAGATTCGCACCGCCACAACAACTGGCGTGCCGGAATTGGCCTGGTCATCGCGAATCTGCTGGTGGCCAATCTATGGCTGGCGTCGTTTGCGGGCGCGCGCGTCGATGTGACCCAGGGTGGGCAATACTCCATTTCCAGCGCGACGCAAAATTACCTCGATCAGTTGCGCGAACCGCTGCTGATCCGCGGCTATTTCTCGGCGAAAACACATCCGCTGCTCGCACCGCTGGTACCCCAGATGAAGGATCTGCTGTCCGAGTTCGAGGTGGCCGGCCACGGCAAGGTGCGCGTGGAAATCATCGATCCCGCCCGCAACCCCGAAGCGGAGGACGAGGCCAACAACAAATACGGCATCCATCCGGTGCCTTTCCAGGTGGCGGATCGCTACCAGGCGAGCCTCGTGAATTCCTATTTCGATGTGCTGGTGCAATACGGTGATCAGTTCGAGGTGCTGGGTTTTCGCGATCTCATTGAGGTGAAGGTAGCCGGTGAATCTGATCTCGATGTGCAACTGCGCAATCCGGAGTACGACATCACCCGCACCATCAAGAAAGTGTTGTACGGCTTTCAGTCCGGCGGTGAGCTGTTCGGCAGCATCCCGAAACCGTTGCAGTTTGTGGGCTACGTTTCGGACGACTCCGTACTACCGCCAACGCTGGCGGCGTTCAAGGCGACGGTGCGCGAAGCGCTGCAGAGCTACACCAACGATGCCGGGGATAAGCTCACGGTCGAATTCGTCAATCCGAACGCCGGCGATGGCGCGGTGGCGCAACAGATCAAGGATCAGTACGGCTTCCGTCCGATGGCGGCCAGCCTGTTCGATACGAATACGTTCTACTTCTACCTGACCATCACAGACGGCCAGGCGGTGATACAGATCCCGTTGCCCGAGGACCTCACCCGTGAAGGCCTCGATCGTTCGCTCGATGCTGCCTTCAAGCGCTTTGCCACGGGATACCTCAAGTCGGTCGCCTTGTTCGCGCCGGAGACGCCTGCCTACATGCAGGGCATGGGCGGCGGCGGCAATCAGTACACGCAGCTCAGCGATGCCCTGCAGAGCGACCATACGGTGGAGCGCACTCAGCTTGCCGATGGACGCGTCCCTGATGGTGCGGAAGTGCTTGTGGTGGTCGATCCGCAACAGCTCGACACAAAGCAGGTATTTGCGATCGATCAATTCCTGATGCAGGGCGGCACCGTGGTGGTGGCGGCCGCACCGCTCGCACCAAGCCTCACCCAGCAGTCGTTGACGGCGGCGCCGCGCACCACGGGACTCGAGGAGTGGTTCGCGCATCACGGCATTGGCATGCAGGCGTGGTTCGTGATGGATCCGCAGAATGCCGCATTTCCCGTGCCGGTAACCCGCCAGGCGAATGGCTTCTCCTTCCAGGAGATTCACATGCTCGACTATCCGTATTTCGTGGACGTGCGCGGCGCGGGCAAGGACGCAACGTCGCCGATCACAGCGGATGTGCCCCAGGTGACGATACCCTGGGTATCGCCCATCTCTATTGATGCACCAAGCAACGAACAGCGCACCATCACGGAACTGTTGAAGAGCTCACCGCAGAGCTGGTTGTCGGCATCCACCGATGTCATGCCCCAGATCGACGGAAGCGGCCGCTCGACCTTTGTACCCGAAGGCGAGCGTGGCGCATCGTTGATCGGCGTTGTCGTGGAGGGCGCTTTCAGTTCGTACTTCGCGGACAAGCCGAATCCGTTGCTGGCCGATTCCGAGAGTCCCGCGCCGGCGGATGGGCAGGCCGAACCGGCCGACCCATCGAAATCTGATGCAGGAATCATCACCGGTGTCATCGACAAGTCGCCTGAGTCAGCGCGGCTGTTTCTGTTCAGCTCCAATACATTCCTGTCGGATCAGACGTTGTCGATGATCGGCTCCGCAGAGGGGACCGTTTACGGTAACTCGCTGCAGCTGGTGGCCAATGCGGTCGACTGGTCGCTGGAAGACCGTGGGTTGCTGGCGATTCGATCGCGCGGCCACTTCAATCGCACGCTGCCGCCGCTCGCTCAGCGAGAGGGCGTGTTGCTCGAATACGCCAACTACGCCATCGCGCTGATTGCGCTGGCGTTGATATTCGCACTGCATCGATCGCGCTCACGCGCCCGGATGGCGCGTTACAGACAGTGGCTGTCTACTCCGGGGGGTGCGGCATGAATCGGCATGTGAAGGCGCTTACTCTGCTGCTTGCCGCGCAGCTAATCGTTCTCGTTGGGGTGCTGTGGTGGCCATCACGCGATGTCGAGAGCGACAGCGGCGCGCTGCTCAACATCGACCAGGCAAAGGTTGATGGCGTTCTCATCGAGGATGAAACGGGGGCGAAGCTGAACCTGCAGCAGCGCGAGGGTGTGTGGATACTGCCGGACGCCGGCAATCTGCCGGCCGACGGCGAGAAGGTGGTTGCGCTGCTGAAAAAGCTGTTTGACGCCAGTGCGCCGTGGCCGGTGGCCACCAGCGCGGAATCCGCCAGGCGATTCGAAGTGACGCCGGAAAAATTTCAGCGACACATTCAGCTGCGTATTGCAGACGCGGTGACCGGCGACATCTATCTCGGTACATCGCCGGGCTTTCGAAAAGTTCATGCGCGTCTCGCTGAAGCGGATGACGTATACGCCATCGAATTCGCGAACTTTGAGGCCACCACGCGCCCCGACGACTGGCTCGACAAGTCGCTGCTGCAACCGGAGGGCGATGTCGTGGGCCTATCCCGCCCGCAGTTCTGGTCGCTCACCCAGACCGATGGCGCGTGGCAGCTGGCGGGTCTCGACGCGGGTGAAACGACACAGCAGGATGCCGCGAAGGATCTCGTGAACAAGGTGGCGAATCTGCGGGTGATGGGTGTCGCTGAAGTGCCGCCCGCGAGCGATAGTCAACCGGCCCTCACGCTGACCGCGCGTACGGCGTCGGGCGAATTCGACTACGCCTTCTATCAGCCGCAACCGAAGTCGGATTTTGTGGCGCACCGCAGCGGCCAGGACGGATTCTTCAAGGTTGCCGCCTACATCGCTGAAGCGCTGATGGTTGAACGTGTCGATCTCGTGGCATCGGCCCAGGCCGCTGCCAGCACCGCACCGGAGCAACCGAAGCCGACGAAGTAGCGCTGGCCGCCGGGTGAACGCGCGCAACCCCATAGAGAGGCCCAGTTCCGTCGGGGACTGCGCGCACCGTCACATTCCTGTTGCATCAACGCGCACACACCACAGCTTCTTGTGACAATCGCCGCAGGACGTTTCATCACATGGATGTGTTATGCGCCAGAGAACATCGGGCCTGGCGGCCTGGTCCACAGTGGCCTTGCTCGCGGCCGGATTCGCGCACGCGACGCCGAGCGGTGGCGAGATCAGTGCAGGCGCGGGATCGATCAGCGAGGCCGCGGGCGCGCTTACCATCGACCAGTCGAGCACGAAGCTCGCCATCGACTGGCGCAGTTTCAGTATCGGTGCCGGCGAATCCGTCACCTTTAACCAGCCCTCCGCGCAATCGATTGCGCTGAATCGCATCCTGGGAACAGACCCGTCGGTCATCCTTGGAAATCTCTCGGCGAACGGCCAGATCTTCCTGCTGAATCCGAACGGCGTCCTATTCGGCGCCGGCGCGCAGGTTGATGTCGGCGGCATCGTTGCATCAACGCTCGGTTTGTCGAACGCCGATTTCCTGGCGGGCCGCTACACGTTCGGTGGCCCGGACGGCGCCGGCGCCGCAGTGCTCAATCAGGGGCAAATCAATGCAGGCAACGGCGGCTATGTCTTGTTCGCAGGGCAGGAGGTCATCAATGACGGCGTGATCAGCGCGCGATTCGGCATGGTTGGCCTGGGCGCCGGTGCGCAGGTCACGATGAATCTTGCGGGAAGTGCGCTCGTTGGTTTCAGCGTGGATAAGGCCGCGGTGGCGGCACTGGCGGCCAACCATCAGCTGATTGCGGCCGACGGCGGTGCAGTGATTCTGTCGTCGCGGGCCAAAGATGCGCTGCTGTCCACGGTGCTGAACAACGACGGTATTGTCGAGGCGCGCAGCGTGAGCGACAGCAATGGAGTGATCCGCCTGGACGGTGGTGACAGCGGTGTCGTCACGGTATCTGGCGCGCTCGATGCGTCCGGTCGCGGTGCGGGTGAGTCGGGCGGACGCATCGACGTGACGGGTGACAATGTCGCATTGCTGGATGACGCCAGACTCGACGCTTCCGGTGCGGCGGGCGGCGGTGTCGTGCGTGTCGGCGGCGGGTTCCAGGGCAATGAGCCGGGTATCGACAATGCGTCACGCACCTTCGTTGCCACGTCGGCGAGCATCGTGGCCGATGCGCTGGAGGCCGGCGACGGCGGAGCGGTTGTCGTATGGGCCGACGGCGACACGCGCTATCACGGTTCCATCACCGCCAGGGGCGGCGCCGGCGGTGGTGATGGCGGATTCGTCGAGGTATCCGCCAAACAGCAGCTCGCCTTTGATGGCGGGGTCGATACGACGGCACGGCACGGTGTAACGGGCACGCTGCTGCTGGATCCGGACGATCTCTACATTGCCGCAGCCGCGGTGGGCGGTGCGCTGCCTGATGCGACCAATCCATTCCAGGCGATCGATGGCATCAACAACTACTATGTGCTGGCCAGCACGCTGACAGCATTGCCGGCGACCACCGCCGTGCAACTGCAGGCCGGCCACAACATCATCGTTCAAACCAGTCTCAGCATGCCGACCACGGCGGCTGGATCGATGAATTTCAACGCCGGCAATGCGATTTCGATGGCTGGCTTCAATCTGTCGACCGCGGGCGGCGATGTCGGCATGACGGCCGGTGCCGGGGGCATCACCGGGCTTGGCACCATCAATCTCGTCGGCGGCACGCTGACAGTCGACTCGAGCGGCGCCATCACGCAGAACGCCGGCGACACCATTACCGGTGCCACGGCATTGGTGAAGCGCGGCGCCGGTGTGCTGACCCTCAGCACGTCGAATGGCTACACCGGTGCTACCGTGATCGAAGCCGGCACGCTGCGGCTCGGAGCGGCGAACCGGATTGGTAACAGCAGTGCCGTCACGGTTGTGAGTGGCGCGACATTTGATCTCAACAACTTCGCCGAGACGGTGGCATCCATCGCCGGCGCGGGTTCGATCACGCTGGGCAGTGGCACGCTCATGGCAGGCGGTAGTGGCGCATCAACGGAATTTTCCGGGTCTGTGAGCGGCACGGGCGGGCTGACCAAAACCGGTGCGGGCGTGCTGACGCTGTCGGGGTCGAACAACTACACGGGCATCACGACCATCAGCGGCGGGACGTTGCGCGCGATGGGCGGCGACGCCATCGGCGATGCATCGCGCGTGAATTTGTCGAACGCGGCGGGGGTTCTGCTGGATCTGGCGGCCGATGAAACCATCGGCAATCTCAGCGGTGGCGGCGGCAATGGAGGCAATGTCGCGCTGAATGCCAACAGGCTGACGGTGAATCAGGCGGCCAATACGACATTCGCGGGCGTCGCCAGCGGTACGGGTGGAATCGTCAAGCAGGGTGCAGGCATCCTCACGCTGTCGCGTGCGAACACCTATACAGGAACCACTGCGATCGAAGCCGGCACTCTGGCGTTCGGTGTCAACAACGTTCTGGCCAATGCCAGCCAGATCATCGTGAATGGCGGGACCCTTGCAATAGGCTCGCGCACCGATACGGTGGCCGGCGTGCAGTTGCTATCCGGTGCGATCACCGGGTCGGGCGTGCTTACCTCCACCAGCGACTACGATCTGCAAGCCGGCACCGTCAGTGCGAGGTTGGGAGGCACAACCGGCCTCACCAAATCCACTGGGGGGACAGTGCTGCTGTCTGGCGCGAATGCCTACACGGGCGATACCGCGATCAACGACGGCACATTACGCTTGGGCGCAGCGAACCGGATTGGCAATGCCAGCGATGTGATTGTTGGCAGCGGCGCCACCTTCGATCTGAGCAACAATGCCGAGACGGTGGCATCGATTGCCGGCGCGGGATCGATCACGCTGGGCAGCGCCACATTGGCCTCGGGCGGCACGGGCGCATCGACCGAATTCACAGGTTCGGTGACCGGAACGGGCGGCCTCACCAAAACAGGGGCAGGTGTGCTGACGCTGTCGGGCTCGAACAGCTACAGCGGGACCACGACGATCAGCGGTGGTACGTTGCGCGCAGCGGGCGGTTCCGCAATTGGCGATGCGTCGCAGGTGACCCTGGCGAATACGGTGGGGGTGCTTCTCGATCTGGTCGCCGATGAAGCCATCGGCAATCTCAGCGGCGGTGGTGCCAATGGCGGCAACGTTGCCTTGAATGCCAATACGCTGAGCGTGAATCAATCCGGCAATACAACCTTTGCAGGCAACGCCAGCGGCGCGGGTGGACTGATCAAACCGGGCGCGGGTCAGCTGACGCTGTCGCGCGCGAACAGCTACACCGGTGACACGGTCATCGAAGCGGGGACGCTGCGGCTGTCGGGTGGTGCTGCGATCGCAGATGCCGGTGCCGTGGTGGTGAATGGCGGCACGCTGCGAGTCAGTACGGCGGAAACCATCGGCAGCCTCAGCGGCGCCGGTGGCTCCGCGGTGCTGTTGAATTCGACGCTCACGTTCGGCGACGCGGCAGATACGAACATTGCCAGCACGATCTCCGGCAATGGCGCCCTGATCAAGCTCGGTTCCGGCGCGACAACACTCACGGGTACCAACACCTACACCGGCACCACGACCATCAACGGTGGCACCCTGGTGGCTGGCAGCGCCGGCGCACTGGGCGGCACTGGATCTGGAACAACGGTGGGCAACGGCGCGACGCTTGCGATCGCGAATGTTGCATTGGGCAGCGAAGCATTGACGCTGAACGGCGCCGGCAGCAGCGGTGGTGCACTGGTGGGCATTGGTGCGGCTTCGGCCGGCGGCACGGTGACACTCGCCTCGTCCGCTACCATCGCGGCGCTAGCTGCAACCGACACCTTGACCCTGAACGGCACCGTCAACGGTGCGCAGGCGCTGATCCAGGCCGGCGCTGGAACGGTGGTGTTCGCAAACACCGTCGGCGCGACAACACCGCTCACGTCGTTTGCCAGCAACGCTGGTGCGACGACGCGCATCAATGGCGGTGTGCTACGCACCAGCGGCACCCAGAGCTACGACGGCGCGTTGGTGACGGGCGGTGCGACACAACTGCGCACCACCAATTCGTCGATCTCAGGCCAGGGCGCAGTGAATGCGAGCACCGGCACGCTGACGATCATCGCCGGTGCCGGCGATGTGACGTTTGCCAATGCCGCCAACGACTTCTCTTCTGTGGTGATCAATAACGCAGGTACTGTCGATCTGCGCGATGCAAACGCACTGGCACTGGGCACCTCGAACGTGCGCACGCTGCACGCCCAGGCCGGTGGCAACCTCAGTGTCAATGGCGTCATCACGGCCACCGGCCCAGGCGATTCCATCGAACTCGTGAGCGCCGGGAATTTCATCAACAACGCTGGCGCCACGGCACTGAATCCGGGGCCGGGCCGCTGGCTGGTGTGGTCCACTAATCCCTCACTTGATGCGCGTGGCGGGCTCAGCTACGCGTTCAAACAGTACGGGGCGACCTACGGCGCAACTGTGGTGGCGGGCTCGGGTAACGGCTTTCTGTATTCGCTGGCGCCGCTCATCACGGTCGATCTCACGGGTGCGGTGACCAAACTCTACGACGGCGATGCCACCGCCAGCCTCACACCGGCCAATTTCGTGAGCAGTGGTGCCATCGACGGCGACACGGTCACCGTGCTCACGCCCACCACCGGCACTTACGACAACCGCAATGCGGGGCGTGAACAAGAATGTCGCCGCCACCGGACTGTCCATCGTCGATTCCATGAACGGCGGCGCGCCCGTGTACGGCTACCAGCTGACAGACACGGCCGCCAATGCCGACATCGGATCCATCACGCCAGCGGCACTGACCATCACTGCGGTAACCAATACCAAGGTCTACGACGGCACGACCGTGGCGGCCGCAACACCTACCGTGACGGGATTGGTGGGGGGCGATTCCATCAGCAATCTGAGCGAGACGTATGACGACAAAAACGTCGGCGTCGGCAAAACGCTGTCGATTGCGAGCTACACCATCAACGATGGCAATGGCGGTAATAACTATGTGGTCGGCAGCATCGACGTCACCGACGGTGTCATCAACCCGGCAACGCTGATCGGCTCCTTCACGGCGGCGAACAAGATCTACGACGCAACGACGCTGGCGAGCATCGTGGATCGCAGCTTGAGCGGTGTATTCGGCGCAGATGACGTGAGCTATGTCGGTGGCACGGCTGCGTTCGACGACAAAAATGCGGGCCTGGGCAAGACAGTGACGGCCACCGGCCTCAGCCTCGCAGGTTCGGATGCCGCCAACTACGCGGTGAACAGCACGGCAACGTCAACCGCGGATATCGCAGCGCTGGCCATCACGGGCGCCATCACCGCGGCCGACAAGATCTACGACGGTAGCAGCGACACTGCGATCGCCAGCCGTACGCTCAGCGGTGTGCTCGGTGCCGATGTGGTGAATTACGTCGGCGGCAACGCGACATTTGCCGATGCCAATGCGGGTGCGGCCAAACTCGTGACCGCGATGGGATTGAGTCTCTCGGGCGCCGATGCCTCGAACTATGTAGTGAACAGCACCGCCACGACCTTCGCGGACATTATGCTTCGCCCTTTGACGGTGACGGCTGATCCGCTGCAGACGAAGATCTATGCCGATGCGGATCCGCTGGCATATACCTACGCCATCACCGGCGGCAGCCTCGTCACGGGAGAGTCACTGTCGGGTGCTCTGTCGCGCGATGCCGGCGAAAACGTTGGCGACTACGCCATCACGCAGAACACGCTCACCGCCGGGTCGAACTATGACCTGTCATTCCTCGCGAATCCGTTCGCCATCACACCCGCGACGCTCATCTACCTGGCGAACCCGGTGCAGCTGATTCAAGGTGCGCCGCTGCCGCCGTTCACCGGCACGGTGGAAGGCTTCAAGGGCAGCGATACGCTCGCCTCGGCAACCACGGGGACGCTGGGCTTCTCAAGCACGGCAGCCAATTCCAGTCAGGCCGGCGCATTCCCCATCGATGGATATGGCCTGTCCGCCAACATGGGCAACTATGTTTTCAATCAGGCGCCCGCCAACAACGATGCGCTGCTGATCATCCCGGCGATCGATCCGTCCCTGCCGATCAGCGACCCGACGTCGTGGCGGGGCGCGGTGGCAGGTGCCGCGCAGAACGAAAGCCCCTGTGCCCTGCTGCGCGATGCTCCATCCAGCGAAACACTCTGCGCGGCGCAGCAGAACTACCGCCAGACACAGCAGATGAATCTGCAGCCCGGGTTTCGTCGCCTTATCACGCTCGACGGGGATCCCTTTGCATTGCGCGACGGCGGGATTCTGCTGCCGTTCGGTGTTGGCGTTCAGTGAGCGGGGTGCGTATGAAGACATTCAATGTGCGTATCGCCTGCCTGCTGACGGTGTTGTTGAGCGGTGCATCGCTCAACGCCCAGGAACGCCCGCCAGACATCGGCACGACCCTGCGCGAGATCGAGCAGCAACGCCCCGCGGCGCCGGCGCCGTCGCGCGCCGCGCTTCGTGTGGATGCAACGGCGCGGCCCGCGCTGGAGGCGGGGCCCGGCGTCACGTTCGCGCTCAGCAGTGTGCGCATCAGCGGCAACACCGCATTCGAGGACGTGGAACTGCTGCCGATGGTGGATGGACTGGCAGGTCGCCGCGTGAGTCTCGCGGATCTTCGGGCAGCAGCCGCGCGCATTACGGCGTACTACCGTGAGCATGGCTACCCCGTGGCGCGCGCCTATGTTCCGGCACAACGCATCGACGCCGGTGGCGTCGAGATTGCGGTGCTCGAAGGTCGCTACGGCGCGCTGCAGGTGCGCAACGATTCGCGATTGGCCGACAGCGTGCTGCGCAACTCGCTGCGCGCGGTGTCGCCGGATGCCGTCATCCAGACCACGCCGCTCGACCGCGAGCTGCTGCTGTTGAACGATCTTGCCGGCGTATCCGTCGCGGCGACGCTGACGCCGGGTGCCCAGGTAGGCACCTCGGATCTCGCAGTCGATGTGCAGCGCACCCCGACGCTGTCGGGCACGCTCGAGGCGGATAACTTTGGTAATCAGTACACGGGTGAGTGGCGCGCCGGCGGCAGCGTCGCCGCTGCGAATCTCGCGGGCCGGGGCGATCTGCTTTCGGTGCGCGGCCTGATTTCCCAGGATACGGGGCTGTGGTATGGCCGGGCGGCCTACGAGATTCCGGTGACCCGCGGTGGTCTGCGCCTCGGTGGCGCGCTGTCGCATACGTATTACACGCTGGGCGAACAATTCGATTCACTCGATGCTGATGGCAGCGCCGATATCTATACGTTGTTCACGCAGTACCCGCTCATCCGCTCGCCGCGTGGCCGGCTGGATGCGCAACTGGCGTTCAATCGCTTCGATCTCGACGACCAGATCGACGCGATCGATGCCCACAATCCCCGCGAACTGCAATCGGGAACGATCAGTGTGTCCGGGAATATGCAGGACGATCTGCTGGGCGGCGCTGTCAATGCCGCTTCGCTTGCGCTTGGCCGCGGCGATCTGCAGGTGAATGACGCGGCTGCAGCACAGATCGATTCGGCGACGGCGCAGACGGAGGGCGGCTTCACCACGTTGCTCTACTCGGCATTGCGGCTGCAGCGGATCTCGGACGCGGTGCAGTTGTATGTTGCGATGCAGGGCCAGGCGGCGAGTCAGAATCTGGACTCGTCGCAGAAGTTCGTGCTGGGCGGGCCGCAAGGCGTGCGCGCCTACGACCAGGGCACCGGCGTCGGTGATGAAGGCATCCTGGGCAGCGTGGAGCTGCGCTACACGTTGCCGTCGTATGCGTGGTTTGGGCGCCCGCAGTTGGTCGCGTTCTTCGACGCGGGGCGCGTGCGCGTGAACGTCGATCCCTACCTGGCCGCGGATAATCACATCGATCTCTACGGCGCGGGCGTGGGCTTCAATACGGACGTCGCCCGGCGTATCAAATTGCGCGCGGGCGTGGCGTGGCGCGTGGGCGACGAGCCGGACCAAGTTGATTCGAGTTCTTCGTCGCAGGCCTGGGTGCAGGTCGCGACATCGTTTTGAGGGAGGGTCGGAGTAACCACGCCGACCCTCATCTGCAACTCCCTGTGGACACCCGCCATTGAACTGACCCGACCCGTACGGGCATAGTCACGGTCCGGATTTCATTGCAGGGCAGTTCATGCGGCTCACGCAGGCAGATGCGTCCTTCCTCTACACCGAGTCGGCCAGCGGGCCGATGCATATTTCGTCGGTCTATGTCCTGGAAGGCGAACTCGCCTTCGAGCGGGTCGTCGCGCACTTCGCCTCGCGGCTGCATCTGATTCCGTCGTACCGGCGCAAACTGGCCCAGGTGCCGCTGAATATCGCGCACCCGGAGTGGGTGGACGATCCGGATTTCGATCTCGCCAGGCATGTCCTGGCGCACCGGGTGGCCGACGGCAGCACGCTGCAGCAGGGCATCGACGCCGCGATTGCGCTGAATGAGCCCATTCTCGATCGCGCCATACCCCTCTGGCGCGTGTACGTGATCAGCGGTGTGCCCGATCGCACGCTGATCCTGATGATGACGCATCACGCAATGATCGATGGTGCCTCGGGTGTCGAGCTGACCACCATGCTGTACGACTTCGATCCCAAAGGGGGCAATGCCGAACCGCCGCCGGCGCAACCCTGGACACCCCGACCCACACCCACCCGTGCCGAGATGTTCTCGCGCGCGTTGCGCGAAAACATGGAAAAGCTCGCGTCGAGCGATCCGGCGGCGGTATGGCGCGCCGCGTCGGAGCAGAGCGAGCTGCTGCAGCGTGCCGTCGGCGTGATGTCGCGCTTCGCGTCCCGTCCGGCGATCACCGCGTCGTTCAATGCCGGCCTCGTGGGACCGAAGCGACAGCTGCGGTGGATGAAGCGGCCGCTGCTGGAGATCCGCGAGATCCGCCGCGCGCTGGGCGGCACGATCAATGATGTGGTGCTCACAGTCGTGTCGGAGGCGGTGGCGCGTTACCTCGAGGCGCACGGCGAGCGCGTGGAGGGCCAGCAGCTGCGCATCATGTGTCCCGTGAATGTGCGCACCGAGGGACAGCAGGGCGCGCTGGGCAATCAGGTCTCCGCAATTTTCCCGATGTTGCCCGCGTGGCCGATGAATCCGCCCACGCGCCTGGGTGCGGTGATGGCGGAGGTGGAGCGCATCAAGGAGGCTCAGGAAGCGCAGGCGTTGACGCTCATGCAGAACACCATGCCGGAACCGTGGCCCGTGGCGTTGCTGCCCGCCCAGCTGGTTGGTACGCGGTTCGATCCCACCGCACTGGCCGCGCGATTTCCGCTGCCTGTGATGCCTGCCCTGGGCGGCTGGCGGCCGCCGAATGTGGGCCTGAATTTCGTCTGTACGAATGTGCCCGGCGTGCAGGTGGCGCAATACATGTGCGGCCACAAGGTGCTCGATACCATCGGCATCCTCGTGTTGAGCGGCAACGTCGGACTGGGGGTGACCATCCTCAGCTACAACGGCGCGCTGTATTTCAGTTTCATCTGCGAGCCGCGGCTGTTGCCCGATGTGGACAGCCTCGCCAATGCCGCGAATGCGGCCTACGACGAACTACTGAGCGCGGCGCGCGCACGCTCAGAAACTGTACGCGCGTAATTTCCACCACTCCCTCCTCAATCGAATCAGTGAGTCAGTGAACATGCCCAGTGATGCCAACGGTTCTTATCCCCGAACGATCAACCTGCCGGACGGCCAGGCCATTGAGTTGCGCCTGATGACTGCCGCCGACCGCGCCGCGCTGCTGGCGTTCGCGCGCAGCCTGCCGCAGGAGGATCTGTTGTTCCTGCGCACCGACATCACGGCGCCGGATGTGGTGGACGAATGGATTCACAATATCGAAGCGAAGCTGTCGACCACGCTGCTGGCAGCCGACGCCAGTGGTGTGGTGGGTTATGCCTCCGTGCATCGCAACCGCGCGCCGTGGACGCGCGGTGTGGGCGAGCTGCGCGTGAACGTAGCGCGCAGTTACCGCACCCGCGGTCTGGGACGTGTGCTGACGGCACAGATATTCGATCTGGCGCGCCGCTCCGGATTGCGCAAGCTGATGGCGAACATGACGACCGATCAGCACGGCGCCCAGGCCGCATTCCGGCGACTCGGCTTCGTCCCCGAAGCGTTGCTCGCCGACTACGTGGAGGACCGCAACGGCACTCCGCGTGACCTCGTCATGATGTCCTACGACATTGGCGGCCACACCGACCGTGTGGCGGAGCCGCTGCGGATGGGTTGATCGGTTGCGACGCCCATCAGGGCGTTACCCCTACACGGGTGCGCGTCGCGGCAGGCGCGGTTCGCGCGCGGTGGGCAGCGCGTCGTAGAGATCCGCAATCAGATTGTCGCGCAATGTGCGCCGCACCGGGTCGCTCCATAGATTGTCGAGCTGCAGCGGATCGTTGTTCATATCGTATAACTCGCCTTCGCTGCCATCGTGCAGGGTGCCGGGCTCGTATGCCGTGCACAGATAGCCGTCCGAGTGGTAAATCGAGCGCAGATGCATCTGGGTGGGGCCGTGTTCGCTGTCCCATTCTGTGAGCACGCGTTGCCGACGCTGCGCCTGTGCAACGTCGTTAGACGTCGGCAGGCAGCAGCCTTGCGTCCAGTCGGGCTCCTCGATTGCTGCAATCGCGCAGAATGTCTGCGCGAGATCGACGTGTCCCACCGGAGCGTCCACCACGGCTGCGGGCACGCCAGCGCTGGGTGCGGGACGCCAGATCAGGGGCAGGCGCATCAGTGCATCGCAGTGATACGGGCCCTTGAACAGCAGACCGAAATCGCCCTGCAACTCGCCGTGGTCGGTCGTGAAGACGATATCCGTGTCGTCGACCCAGTTGCGGCCCTTGAGATAATCCAACACCTGCCCGCAGGCTTCATCGATCAACTCGTTCTCGATGTGGTTCATGGCGTTGATTTCGCGCACCTGATCGGCCGTCATATCGGCCGGGCGGAAGCCGCGCGGTGATTCGAGATTGGTCCACGTGGTGGCATCGTAGTAACTGCGCCAGTGCCGCGGCTTGGCATCGAGCCACGCATGTGCCTGTTTGGCGTTGCGTGGGTAGAGTTCGGGTAATGGGACATCGCGCCAGTTCACGCGATGCAGCTCGCTGGCTGGCGGATCCCATGGATGGTGCGGGTCAGGAAAGCTCAGCCAGACGAAGAAATCCGCATCGTCCGGCAGCGATTTCAGCCACGTGAGCGCGCGCCCGGCGACCCAATCGGTGTGATACAGCTCGCGCGGCACCGGGTTATGACACACCTGAATGGCGCCGGTGTCGCCGAATCCACCGGTGCTCTGACGACCTTTCGCCGTCACCATTCTATAGAACCCGTCGCGCGCCTCCGGATGCTGCTGCTGCATCCACAGATCGTAGTGCGAATGCCCCTCGAAGAAATGGTTGGCCAATTCCATGTGTTCGAAGCCGCGGCTGGGCCCGGTTTCGCCGAGTGACGCCATGCGATTTTCATAGAACTCATCGGGCGATCCGAGCCAGGGTTCGAAATGTGCTTTGCCGAACAGCGCCGTCCGATAACCATGGTCGCGCAGATGGTGGGCGATGGTCGGTGTCTCTTCGGGCAGGCTGACGCCGTTCATCCAGACGCCGTGGCTGCGCACGTACTGTCCCGTCATGATCGTCGCGCGCGCGGGCATGCACACGACATTCTGGTTGTGCGCGCGCCGGAAATTGATGCCGGTTTGTGCCAGCCCATCCAGTACTGGCGTACGTGCGACAGTGCCACCATTGCAGCCCAGCGCGTCATAGCGCATCTGGTCTGTTGTGATCAGCAGGATGTTGCGGTGCTTAGTGCGGCTTCTCATTCCGGCAGCGACCAGATGGGCGAGGACCAGGCACGTTCGGCAATGACGGCATTCGTTTGCGACAAATCTGCACTCCAGCGCGGTGACGGTATTTCGAAGACCCGCGCATACCACAGTGCGGCTTCGCGCGGATCGTAATCGGGATCGGTCCACTGCACGCACCACGCGCTTCGCCCCGAATCGGTTTCGGTGGCGATGCTTTGCACGATGCCGCCATCGCGATAGACGAGTTTGACGATGTCGATGCGCGCAATGGGACGCTGGTCCATGAGCACGTTCACCGCGAATCGCGGCCGCGCATTGCCGACCGGAGCGAGGGTTCCGCCCATGGGAACAGTGTCGGGCGGCTGGGATCGACACAGATCGGCTTGCGCATCGAAGCTCTGGTGAAATTGCAGCGCGATGCGAGGACCGCTGGTTGCGTAGACCTCGCGGCGCTTCAGCGCGCCGAAAATGCCGGGACGGGTATTTTCCTGCGCCCACACGGCGACGAGACCACCCGGGTTGTATTGCAGGATGCCATTACGTTTCTCGGCGCTGCCGTCGTAGTTGGAGAACGTGCCCTGCCAGCCGGACTCTTCGACATAGCCGGGACGGGCGCCGTGCGTATCGGTGGAGCCGATGAATCCGTAGCGCAGCGGATTGATCCCGCGTCGCGTGTCCACGCCGAGGCCCGTACCCAGCGCGTCACGCAGATAGCCGGATGCGACCTGTGCCGCTTCGGTGTCGGTGAGGGGGCGGGGTTGTTTGGCAAGCTGTTGCAGGATGGGCAAGGGCAGCACGATCTCGAACTCGCACATCTCATCCGAGAGCCTCGAACCCGGATAGCATTCACTGGCGCCCTTGTGTTGGACCATCTCGGCCAGTCGCTCGTAGCGGGCGCGAAGTCGCAGTGATTCGACGTCCGATTCGTCGATCGTAAAGCTGCCACCCAGCCCGAGATTCGAATTGTGCGGTATCGCCAGCACCTCGCAACCATCGCGGGCCAGACATCGCTGATCGAGCGCACGCCAAAGGTCGGCTTGGGTTGGTTCTGCAACGGAGTTGATCGGCACTTCGGGCGCCACGCTGGTGGCGTAGATCAGGTTGCGGTGCCAGTGCAGATTACCGGGCGAGGCGCTCCACTCGTTGGCGATGAACGTTGTGAACCGACACGGCTCGTTGGCAGCCTCCGCCGCCTGCTTCAAATGTTCCCACGCATCCGGCGCGGCGGCGGCGCACAGCTGCGCATCGGCCGGGCAGATGGGTTCGTTGCGCATCAGCGCCGGCAGGAAGAAGCGGCGAAAGGCGCCGCTGCCGTCCACGGCGGAGACTTCGTTCAATCCCCGGCAATACTCGGTGGGACGCGATTCCACGCCGCAGATCTGGGTTACCGCGAGGTATTCGGCGTGGTCTGTCACTGCGGCAAAGTCCAGCGGACGGTCCAGCCGCACCGTGCTGCCATCGCTCAGCAGTTCCGGTTCGCCGCGCGCGAACCGGTAGGCATCGACCGGTGTGCGCCGTGTGCCGAAGACGTACGCATCCATCGAATAGGCGGTGTGGATGTGCAGATCACCCCAAAGCAATTGCTTGGGCCGCGCAGGATGCGGTGCCTGACATGTCTGCGCGGTTGCCGACGTGGCGGCCGTCGCGGCGCAGACGACAGCGAGAATGACGCAGAAGCGTCGATGCGAACGACTCATATCTCCCGTCCCCACAGCGATCGATCCACGCTAGCACAGCAGACCACGGGGGCGAACTGCGCGGTGCGGACCGCGGCATTCGGCGTTAGCATCGACGGCCAGTGTTCGACCCGGAGATTGTCATGACCAAGCCCGCCATTCGTCCGATCGTGAATCATGCGCAGTGGCGCTCCGCGCGCAGCGAACTGCTGGCGAAGGAAAAGCAGCTGACCGCCGCGCGCGAAGCGCTGGCCCAGGCGCGCCGCGCACTGCCGTGGGTGAGGGTCGAGAAGGATTATCGATTCGCAACGTCCGCGGGTGAGGCATCGCTGCGCGAGCTGTTCGCCGGTCGCGGGCAACTCATCGTGTACCACTTCATGTATCCCGCCGATTGGAGCGCGGGGTGCAAGAGCTGCTCGTTCTGGGCCGACGGCTACAACGGCATCGTGCCGCATCTCGCGGCGCGAGATACCTCGTTGGTGGCCGTTTCGATCGCGCCGCTGGCGAAACTCTTGGCGTTTCGTGCGCGCATGGGCTGGAGCTTCGAATGGGTTTCGTCGGCGCAGTCGGATTTCAATCGCGACTTCGGTGTCTCATTCACTGACGAGGAAATTGCGTCGCGCGCGCTGCTGTACAACTTCGGCACGCAGCCCTTCGGTGTCACCGAAGCACCCGGCATTTCCGTATTCGCGCACGCCGATGGTGAGATCTACCATACCTACTCCGGTTACTCCCGCGGCTTGGACTGGCTCAATCCCGCCTATCAACTCCTTGACCTGGTTCCCAACGGCCGCGCTGAGGCGGATCTGCCGTATTCGATGGCGTGGGTGAAGCTGCACGACGAGTACTGATGCATGAGATTTGCCCTTCTGGAGCTCGGCTTCAGGCCGTTCTATCTGCTCGCGGCGTGCCTCGCCGTACTCGATGTACCGCTGTGGATGCTGCAGTGGCAGGGGATCGTTGCGCCGTTCCGCCACATCGCAGGGATGGCGTGGCACGCGCACGAGATGGTGTTCGGATTTGCGGCTGCCGTGATCACAGGCTTTCTATTCACGGCGGGGCGTAACTGGAGCGGTTTGCCAACCCCGGCGGGGGGCCTGCTCGCGTGCCTGGCGCTGCTGTGGCTGGCTGGCCGCGTGGTGCTGATCACCGGCCCCGGCGTGGCGGCGGCGATCATCGATGTGGCCTTTCTGCCTGCGGTGGCACTGTGTCTCTGGTTTCCGCTGCGGCGCGGCAGCCTGCGTAATCTGTTCTTCGTGCCGTTGCTGGCGCTGCTGGCGTTTGCGAATGCGGTATTTCATCTCTCATGGCTCGGCTTGATCGCGCTGCCCGCACCGCTTGCCGCGCAAGGCGCGCTGTTTGTGGTGACCGTCATTGTCTCGATCATGTCAGGCCGTGTGACGCCACTGTTCACGGCCAACGCCATCGCAACGGCCCGCGTTCGTCGCAGTGACGCGCTCGATGCCGCGGCGATTGCGGTGCTCGCTTGCGCGCTGATCGGACATCTGTTCGGCATGTCGGGGGCGCCCCTTGCCGTGCTGGCGTTGCTGGCTGCGGTGCTCCACGCGCTGCGCCTGTGGGGGTGGGACCCGCTGGCTACACGGCACACCCCCATACTGTGGGTCCTGCACGTCGCCTATGCGTGGATTCCTGTCGCCATGGTGCTGCTGGCGTTGTCGGCGATCACCCCGGCCGTTCCGGTGGGCGCTGCGCTGCATGCATTGGGGGTCGGCGCCGTGGGTGGTTCGATCATCGGCATGATCACACGCACCGCCCGAGGCCATACGCAGCGGCCGTTGATCGCATCGTCCCCGGAAGTTGTCGCGTACGTGCTCGTCATCGGCGCGGCCGCGCTGCGGGTGCTCGCGCCGCTGCTGTTCCCGTCGCTGAGCGGGGCTCTATATCTGCTGGCCGCAGCTGCGTGGAGCAGTGCGTTTGCGATCTATCTGGTGATCTACACGCCGTGGCTGGTCTTCTCGTCGACTCCCGCGGCGGCCACTTTACCTGGCAGGTAATTGCCGTGCCGTAGTCAAGCGCTAGGGTATGACCGACCCCACAGGAGAATGACCATGAAGAATGTCTATCTTGCCCTCGCGATTCTCGGTGCCATCGTGCCCTACGTCTTCTTTCTCGACCATTTCGACAGTGCCGGGCTCAGCATCGGTACGTTCGTCGCCAGCGCCTTCGTCAATGGCGCGGCCGGCGGCGCCACCGCAGATCTGGTGATCTCGTCGCTCGTGTTCTGGGCGTATCTGGGCAGCCGTAGAGCGCCCCAGCTGTGGCTGTACGTGCTCGTCAATCTGTTGATCGGACTGTCGTGCGCGCTACCGCTGTATCTGTACCGGACCGCGACAACGGCCGAGCCACGCGCCACGGTTGCCGGATGAATACATCGGGCAATCCATTTGGCCGCCAGCTCAAACAGTGGCGTGCGAGCCGCGGCAAATCACAGCTGGAGCTATCGATGATCGCCGGCTATTCCCAGCGCCATGTCAGCTTCCTCGAGTCGGGACGCTCGCAGCCGAGCCGTACCACCGTGATCACGCTCGCCGAGGCGCTGGATGTCCCCGTGAAGGAGCGCAACGGGCTGCTGCATGCCGCGGGGTTTGCGCCGGTCTACGGCAGCGAACCGCTCGACAGCGCCGCGCTGCATCCCGCGCTGCAGGCGCTGGAACGCGTCGTGCAGAGTCATCGTCCGTTTCCGGCGATCGTCGTGGATCGCGGCTGGAATATGCTCGCGGGCAACGACAACGCATTTGCCTTCTTCCAGCGCTATCTCGATCAACCGCTGTTGGGCGATGGGGTAAAGCCGATGAATGCGATGCGCAACTGCATCGATCCGGCGGGGATGCGCCGTTACATTCTCGACTGGCACGAATTTGCGGCGGCGGCACTGGTGCACCTGCGTCACGAGTTGACATTCGGCGGTGACAACGCCGATCTGCGCGCGCTTGTGGACTCCATTGAGACCGATACGGAATTTTCTTCGCGCGGCCGGGAGTTGCGCTCGACCGCCGTACAGCCTGTTGCCACCCTGAGCCTGGCGCGCGATGGTGCGCGCGTGGATCTGTTCACGCTGATCAGCACCTTTGCCACGCCCAACGACGCCACCCTGTCGGAACTGCGGGTGGAAACCTTCTTTCCGGCCAACGAGGCATCGCGTGCGGCGCTGCTGGCGCTGGATGCACAACTCACGCAGATGAACCCGGCACGCGTCGACGGTGCACCCATTGCGGTGTGGCGACGTGCCGGCTGATTCTGAGCGGCCGCCTCGGCCGATTCAGCAGAACGCTTCTTCGTAGTCTTCCATCGCGGCCTTGATCACGGCCACCGCGTGTTCCGCGCCATAAACACCCTCGACAGTGAGGGCGGCGGGTTCGCCCGGAATCATCTTGTAGGTGCTGAAGTAGTGGCGCAGGCGCTCGACCAGGATGCTGGGTAGCTCCTCGATCGTTTCGATGGCGCCATAGAGATAATCGTTTTCGAGCACGGCCACGATCTTGTCATCTGCCTCGCCGTGGTCGATCACCTGCAGACCGCCCACCACCTTGGCGTTGAGGATCACTTCACTCTTGCTGATGGGCCGTTCGCTCAGCACGCAGATGTCGAGCGGGTCGCCATCACCGCGTGTCGCACCCGGGCAAAGGGCCTGTACGCGCTGCGCGCAGTACGTCTGCGGCACGAATCCGTACAGCACCGGCGGTTGCGAGGAGGTACGCTGCGGCCGGTCCACGCGCAGGTACCCGGTGGTTTTATCCACTTCGTATTTCACGAGATCGAATGGTGTGATTTCGATGTAGGCATGCACGAGCCGCGGCGGCCGGCGCCCCACCTCCAGGCCGTGCCACGGGTGCGGGCGCCAGCGGTAGAACGACGTACGCTCAGCCATCGTGTCTCTCCAATTTGACGATCGGCAGCATAACGCAGTTGCCGGAATCGCCGTGTATTGCGGGCGCTGCCGCGCGACAGCTATTGTTGGCGCGCGCCGTGGTTGTACGAAGCCGGAGTTATTTCATGCTGTGCCGAGTGGTAGTTTTCAGCGTCTTGTTGATCACCAGTGCTCCCGGCGGCGGGGGCGGCGGCAGCGGTGGTGGCGCCGCCGCGCCGCCGGCCGCGCTGGGTTGGGTAGCAGGTGTTTTCAGTGCGGCGGCGAGCTTTGAGGCGCGCTGCGTCGCGCCGCGCGCCGGCATCGACCCGGCTACCGGAAGGCGTTATCCGGATGTGCAGGGCAA
>JAQBCT010000409.1:0-9019 GCA_032124855.1 Gammaproteobacteria bacterium | reverse complement strand
CTCACGTCCGAGCATCTGGCGGAGTATGCCGAGAAGCTGGCGAAGCCGCGTGTTGTGGATAACTGTGGCACAAATCTGGCACAAGCAGAAAACGGTACCGAAAATTAAAAGGGCCACATCGCTGCAGCCCCTTGATTGGATTGGTACCGAGGGTCGGAATCGAACCGACACTGTGTTGCCACCACCAGATTTTGAGTCTGGCGCGTCTACCAGTTTCGCCACTCAGGCCGAGGGCGGGGAAGGGTAGCCGAACGGCCGCGACAGGGTCAACGCGGTGAGGCCCCATTTGGTTGCCGACGCGTAGATCGCCTACACTCGCGCGCCCATTGGTCGGTCAAGCCAATGTCCCTGACAAAACGCGACTTCGTATTCGAGCTTCCTGAATCCCTGATTGCTCAGGCGCCATGCGCTGAACGCACGGCCAGCCGATTGCTCGTGCTGGATCCTGCGCCGGGCGCGCACACACACGCACGGTTTGCCAACCTGCCGGACTGGCTTACGCGTGGCGATCTGCTGGTTGTGAACGACACGCGTGTCATTCCCGCGCGACTGTTCGGTGTGAAAGACAGCGGTGGCCGGGTCGAGGTGCTGCTCGAGCGTCTCATCGATGCGACACAGGCGTGGTGTCTCGTGCGCGCCAGCAAGCCGCTGCTGCCAGGACGCACCATCGCATTGGAACCGGGCGGGTATTCGGCAACCGTGTGTGAGCGGCGCGGTGATCTCTTCCGGCTGACATTTTCAGCGCCCGTGATGACGATCGCCGACGCGGTGGGACATATCCCGCTGCCACCCTATATACAGCGCAGTGATGCGCCAGAGGATCGTGAGCGCTACCAGACCGTATACGCCGATCGGCCTGGGGCAGTCGCCGCGCCCACTGCGGGCCTGCACTTCGATGCGGCAATGCTCGAGCGCATCGCGTCCATGGGTATCGAAGTCGCGCGTCTGACGTTGCATGTGGGCGCCGGAACGTTTCAGCCAGTGCGCGCGGAGCGGCTCGAGGCACATCAGATGCACAGTGAATTCTTCGACGTGCCAGCGAACGTGGTGGATGCGGTTGCGCGCTGCCGCGCGCGGGGTGGGCGGGTCGTCGCGGTGGGCACGACCGTCGTGCGAGCACTGGAGTCGGCCGCTGCGACTGGCGAACTGCGCCACGGCTCTGGCGAGACGATCATCTTCATCTATCCCGGCTATGCCTTTCGCGTGGTCGATGCATTGATCACCAATTTTCATCTGCCGGAGTCGACGTTGTTGATGCTGGTCAGCGCATTCGCTGGCCGTCAGTTCGTGCTTGAGGCGTATGCCGAGGCGGTGCAGCGGGGGTATCGGTTCTTCAGTTACGGCGATGCGATGTTCATCACGCAACGTGCGGCGCGCAGCCATGCAGTTTGAGTTGCTCGCTCACGACGGCGCCGCGCGGCGCGGGCGCGTCATCACCGCCAACGGTGCATTCAATACGCCCGCGTTCATGCCTGTGGGTACCTACGGCACCGTGAAAGCGCTGACACCCGTTCAGTTGCACGATCTCGGCGCGGAGATCGTGCTCGCCAATACATTCCATCTGCTGTTGCGGCCGGGCGATACGGTGGTGAAGGCTCTGGGAGGATTGCACGGCTTCATGAACTGGCGCGCGCCCATACTCACCGACTCGGGCGGGTTTCAGGTATTCAGTCTGGGTGAATTACGCAAGATCACTGAAGAGGGTGTTGCCTTTCGCTCGCCCGTCAACGGCGATCGCGTATTTCTGTCACCTGAAATCTCGATGCACGTGCAGCGCAATCTCGGTGCCGATATCGTAATGGTGTTTGATGAGTGCACGCCGTATCCGGCAAGCCATACGCAGGCGCGCGAATCGATGGAACTGTCGGCGCGATGGGCGCTTCGCAGCAGGGCGGCGCACGGCGCCAGTGACGCCGCGTTATTCGGCATTGTGCAGGGCGGCATGTACGACGACCTGCGACGTGAATCGCTGCAACGTCTGCGGGCCATTGGCTTTGACGGCTACGCGGTAGGTGGACTCTCCGTGGGCGAGCCCAAAGACGCGATGCGCGACGTGTTGCACAGCCTCGTACCACAACTGCCAGCACCGCAGCCGCGCTATCTGATGGGCGTGGGTACGCCCCAAGATCTGGTGCATGCGGTTGCGCTCGGCATCGACATGTTCGACTGCGTCATGCCAACCCGGAACGCGCGCAACGGCTATCTGTTCACGTCGCGCGGCGTCCTGAAGATTCGCAACGCCCGCCATCGCGACGCGGCGGGGCCGTTGGACGATGCGTGCCACTGCTATACCTGCGCAAATTTCACGCGCGCGTACCTGCACCACTTGGATCGCTGCGGCGAGATCCTGGCCAGCGTGCTGATGACAATCCACAATCTGCACTACTACCAGACGCTGATGGGACGTTTGCGCGAGGCCATTGAAATGGGTACATTGCGCATCCTCAGCGAGACCCTGCACAACGGTTGGAATTCCCACGATGAACCTATTTGAAACCGCCGCGTTTGCGGCCGATGGTGCTGCCGCGGCAGGCCCCGGCTACATGGATCTTTTGTTGCTTGTGGGCTTCGTCGGCATCTTCTATTTCCTGCTGTGGCGTCCGCAAAGCAAGCGCCGAAAGGAACAGCAGCAGTTGATGTCGAGCCTTGCCAAGGGCGACGAAGTAGTTACCGCGGGCGGCATTGTGGGGCGCGTCACCAAGGTTGAAGACGACTTCGTAAAGGTGCAGGTCGCAGGCGACGTCGAACTGCGCATCCAGAAGAGCGCAGTGGGGGCGACGCTGCCGAAGGGCACGCTGAAGTCGCTGGACGAGAAGTGATTCACGCGTTCGAGGTGCGGCGCACGTCATGAGCCGCCTCACTGACTCGCTGCTCGGATTGTCCAACGGACCTGCTCGAGCTGCCAATTCCTATCCGCTGTGGCGCTACCTGCTCATCGGGCTCGTGGTTGCTGTTGGCGCGTTGTACGCCGCACCCAATCTGTATCCGCCCGACTATGCGTTACAGATTCGTGCGGAAGCCAGCGATGCACAGATGACCGATGCGGTCGTGCAGCGCGCCGCTGCGGCGCTGGAGCGCAGCGGTATCGCGGTGAAGGGCGTCGCGTTCGATCCGAAGAACGCGCTGCTGCGGGTGAACGACGCTGGCGACCAGTTGCGCGGTCGTGAAGTGGTGCAGGCAGCACTGCAGACAGAAGGCAGCGCCGCGCCGCAGTTTGTCGTCGCCCTCAACCTCGCACCCACCACACCGCAGTGGCTTTCGGAGCTCGGCGGTAAACCGATGTCCTACGGCCTCGACCTGTCGGGCGGTGTGCACTTTCTTCTGGAAGTGGACATGGCCAAGGCCATCAACGACCGCATGCAGAGCGTCGAAGACAACATTCGCACCCTGCTGCGCGACGAGCGCCTGCGCTACGTCCCCAAGGCCAACATGGTATCTGGCACACGCATCGAGCTGGCATTCAACGAAGCGTCGGTTCGTGATGCGGCCCAGGCAGTCATCGAAGAGAAAAACAGCGACCTCCAGGTGATCGCGCGCGATGTCGATGCGCGGCCTGGATTGTGGTTGACGTTGCGCGCCGCGAACGTGGAAGAGATCGAATCGTATGCCATCGCACAGAATCTGCAGAGCCTGCGCAATCGCGTCAACGAATTGGGTGTATCGGAACCGCTCGTGCAGAAGCTCGGCAGGGCGCGCATTGTGGTGGACCTGCCGGGTGTGCAGGACAGCGCCGATGCCAAGCGGATCCTGAACAAATTCGCGAATCTCGAATTCCGGCTGGTCGCCAAGCCCAACGAGCGGCCGACTGCGACAGAAACCTATCCCTATGAAGGACGCTCCGTGGTCCTCGAGCGCCGCAATATCGTCACGGGTGATCGCGTCACCGGCGCCCAGCAGGACTACGACCCCGAGAACAATATGCCGCAGGTCAGCATTGCGCTGGACGGCGTCGGGGGCGATCGGATGCACGACGCCACCAAAGACAATGTCGGCAATCAGATGGCCATTCTCTATAAGGAACTGAAACCGCGTTCGCGCCTCGTGATGCGCGACGGTGTGCAGGAGGTCGAGAACTACAGCGTCGAAGAGAAACGCCTGATCAATGTGGCCACCATCCGCTCCGCGTTGGGATTTCGCTTTCGGATTACCGGCGTTGGTCTGGGTGAGGCGCGCGATCTGGCGCTGCTGTTACGCGCCGGTGCGCTGGCGGCCCCAATGTACATCGTCGAGGAGCGCACCGTGGGCGCCAGCCTGGGCGAAGAGAATATTCGCGAGGGCACGCAGGCGGGGTTGATCGGCCTGGCGCTGGTCGTTGCATTCATGGTGATCTTCTACAAAGTGTTTGGTCTGTTGGCCAATCTGGCGCTGGTGGTGAACGTCACATTGCTGGTGGCCGTGATGTCGGTGCTGGGCGCCACTCTTACGATGCCCGGCATCGCGGGCATCGTGCTCACCATGGGAATGGCCGTGGACTCCAACATCATCATCTTCGCCCGCATCAAAGAAGAGTTGAAGAATCGCGGTATTCAAGGTGCCATCGAAGCGGGCTTTGACCGCGCCTTCGTCACGATCATCGACGCCAACGTAACGACCTTCCTGATTGCCGTCATTCTGTTCTCGATGGGCAGTGGGCCGGTGAAGGGATTCGCAGTGACGCTCGCCATCGGCATCGTCACCACGGTATTCACGGCGATCACCGTGACGCGCGCGATGGTGAATGTGACCCATGGCGGGCGAGCCATGAAGAAGTTGTACATATGAACGCGCATCTGCCGGGGACGATTCGATGAGGTCGTTGCGCGATTACAACATCGACTTCATGGGCGTGCGGCGCCAGGCAATCGCGGTTTCGATTGCCCTGGTCCTGGTCTCCATCGGATCGTTGATTGTGAATGGCTTGAACTTCGGACTCGATTTCACCGGCGGCACGCTGGTGGAGCTGACATTCGCCGAACCCGCCAACCCGCAGCAGGTACGCGATACGTTGCGGGAAGAGGGATTCGTCAAGGGTGTCGTGCAGAACTTCGGCACCGAGCGGGATCTACTGATTCGCATGCCGCCGCAGGAGGGTCGCGAGGCAGCAACGCTCGGTAACGCCGTATTCGACGCGCTGCAGGCGAAGTACTCGGGTGTTGAATTGCGGCGCAGCGAATTTGTTGGGCCCGCGGTCGGTGAAGAGTTGCGCGAATCCGGTGGGCTCGCGCTGGTGGCATCGCTGCTGTCGGTGATGATCTACATCATGTTCCGGTTCACGGGAAAATTCGCGATTGGCGGGGTGGTGGCGCTGATCCACGATGCCATTGTTACGCTCGGCGCGTTTTCGTTGTTCCAGTGGACCTTCGACCTCACCGGGCTCGCCGCGGTGCTGGCGATCATCGGTTACTCCATCAACGACACGATTGTCGTCTTCGACCGCATCCGCGAAAATTTTCGCGCGATGCGACGGGCAACGCCCGAAGCAACGATCAACACGTCGATCAACCAGACGTTGGATCGCACCATCGGCACATCATCGACCGTGCTGCTGGTGTTGATTGCGCTGGCCTTGTTTGGCGGCGACGTGGTGTATGCATTTTCCCTCGCACTGATCGTGGGCGTGATCGCCGGAACCTATTCGTCGGTGTACGTCGCGGCGAATCTGCTCGTGATGCTGGGGATGTCGCGCGAAGACCTGCTGGTGCCGGAGAAAGAGAAAGAACAGAACGTGCCGTGAGGTTCGGGGCGCGCCTTCAGCGCATCGAATCGTTCAGATGGGGCCGGATCTCCTGCAACATTGCTTTGAATACCTTGGGATTGCCCGCGACGATGTTGCCGCTTTCCATGTAGTGTTCGGTGCCGACGAAATCGCTGACCAGCCCGCCGGCTTCGTGAATCAGCAGCACGCCAGCCGCCATATCCCAGGGCTTCAGGCCCAGTTCCCAGAACCCATCGGCACGTCCAGCCGCAACATACGCTAAATCCAGTGCAGCCGATCCTGCGCGACGGATGCCGCGGCATTGCCGGGTAAATGCGGTGAGCATCGCCATATACGCGTCCAGATTCGTCGTCACGTCCTTGAACGGAATCCCGGTTGCCAGCAGCGCATCCTCCAGGCGGTGGCGCGTGCTCACGCGAATGCGCCGCCCATTCACCTGGGCGCCGCCGCCTCGGGAGGCGATGAATTCCTCGTTGCGCACCGGATCGATAATCACCGCATGCTCAAGGCGATTGCGATACATCAGCCCGATGGATACCGCAAAGTGCGGAACGCCGTGGAGGAAGTTGGTAGTGCCGTCCAGTGGATCGATGATCCAGGTGTACTCGTCCCCTTTGAACGACGTGCCATGTTCTTCGCCGAGAATGCCGTGGTCGGGGTAGGCCGTGTGCAGAACGTCGATGATCGCCGACTCTGCATCGCGATCTACTTCGGATACGAAGTCATTGCGCTGCTTTTCGATGATCTTCAACGCGTCGATCCGATCCATGGCGCGCACGATGATGCGGCCTGCTTTGCGGCCAGCGCGAAGCGCCATGTTGATCATTGCGTGCATTGGAGATTGGAGTGGGCAAGGGCGCGGTATCCTATCAGCTGACCTGTCGGCGCGCCATGAATCGGCCGTTATAATGGGCCATGAACGAACCCCTGAAGCGTGTACGCATCGTCCTGGTTGAAACGAATCATCCGGGCAATATTGGCGGTGCTGCGCGTGCAATGAAGACCATGGGATTGCACGATCTGTGGCTCGTCAAACCGCAGCGTTATCCCGACCCGCAGGCGGAGTGGCGGGCGGCTGGTGCACTGGATGTGCTCGACGCGTCAACTGTCGTCGATTGCGTGGCCGATGCGATCGCCGATTGCGGTCTTGTAGTGGGCACCAGTACGCGTCAGCGGCGCATCCCCTGGCCCGCGCTCGATGCGCATATGCTGGGTCCGCGCATCGCCGCAGAGGCCGGTACGCGCCCCATCGCCGTCCTGTTTGGCAGGGAAACCAGCGGCCTGACCAACGACGAATTGCAGCGCTGCAATCTGCATCTGCAGATCCCGGCGAATCCCGATTATCCGTCGCTCAATTTGGCGATGGCGGTGCAGGTGGTGTGCTACGAGTTGTATCAGGCGTGCCACGGTGCAGGCGTGCGGGAGGCGGGCGATGCCGAATGGGATCGTGAACCGGCCGCGGCCGCCGCGGTGGATGCGATGCTGGCGCACTTTCAGAGCGTGCTTTTGCGGGTGGCGTTTCTGGACGCCAGTAATCCCGGGCAGGTGATGACGCGCTTGCGGCGCCTGTTCAGCCGGGTGCGGCTGGACGATACCGAGGTGAATATGCTGCGCGGTGCGTTCACGGAGATCGAGCGCTCGCTGGGCCAAGGGCCGGATACTGGACCGAAATAGTCGGGTATTGCATACTGCGCGGCCTCTCAGGCGGTTCGGTTACGTGCCATGCGGCTCACGACGAAAGGCCGCTACGCGGTCACGGCGATGCTGGACCTGGCATTGCACGGCGCTAATGGCCCGGTCACGCTGGCCGACATCTCGGCCCGTCAGGGCATCTCCCAGTCCTATCTGGAACAGCTGTTCGGCAAACTGAAGCGGGCGCGGCTCGTGCGCAGTCTGCGCGGCCCCGGTGGTGGATACGCGCTGGCGCGTGGTGCGGCCGCCATCAGCATTTCTGAAATCATTGGTGGCGTGGGCGAGGGCATCGATGCCACCCGCTGCGGCGGCACCGGCGACTGCCAGGACGGGCTCGTGTGTATCACTCACGATTTGTGGATGGACTTGTCGCAGCGCATCGACGATTTCCTGACCGAAATCAGCCTCGGTTCCCTGGTGCAGCGTGGCGGCGTGCGCGCCATTGCACGTCGCCAGGATGTGCTGTCGGGACACGGCGGCAAACATGATGAGCGTTTGATCGCCGCGCGCGTGGTCAACTGAAATCGTTTGGTGCGAGCGCCGTGACCGCAAATCCCATCTACCTTGACTACTCGGCAACCACACCGGTAGACCCGCGTGTGGCGCAAAAGATGAGCGACTGTCTGCTCACGGAAGGCAATTTCGGGAATCCGGCGTCGCGCTCCCACGTATTTGGCTGGCGCGCCGAGGAAGCGGTGGAGGAGGCGCGCGTGCAGGTCGCGCGGCTGCTTAACTGCGATCCGCGCGAGATCATCTGGACGTCGGGCGCCACCGAATCCGACAACCTGGCCATCAAGGGTGTTGCCGAAGCCGCCGGTTTGCCGCGCCGCCATATCATCACCAGCGCCATCGAACACAAAGCAGTGCTCGATACGTGCGCCTACCTCGAGACCCACGGCTATGAGATTACCTATCTCGTGCCGGATGCCACCGGCATCATTGAGCCGCGCTCGCTGAGGCACGCGATCCGCCCCGATACGCTGCTCGTGTCGCTGATGCATGCCAACAACGAGATCGGCGTGATCAACGACATCGGTGCGTTCGGGCAGATCTGTCGCAGTGCCGGCGTGCTGTTGCACGTCGATGCGGCGCAGAGCGCCGGCAAGGTGCCGATTGATCTCGCAGAAATGCAGATCGATCTGATGTCTTTGTCCGCACACAAGATGTATGGCCCCAAAGGTATCGGTGCGTTGTATGTGAGGCGCGAGCCACCGGTACGGTTGGCGGCGCAAATCCACGGCGGCGGTCATGAACGTGGGTTGCGCTCGGGCACGTTGGCGACGCATCAGATCGTCGGTATGGGCGAAGCCGCCCGGATCCTGCGCGAAGAAATGCTGCGGGAGAATGCGCGCATTGCGGCGTTGCGCGATCGATTGTGGTCGCATCTGAAGCAAATGGAGGGTGTCCAGATCAACGGCGATGCGCAGCGTCGGCTGCCCGGCAATCTCAACGTGGCATTTGCCGGCGTGGACGGCGAGACGCTGCTGCTCGCGCTGGATGATCTCGCGGTGTCCAGCGGGTCGGCGTGTACGTCCGCAACCGTGGAGCCCTCCTATGTATTGCGCGCTTTGGGATTGCCGGATGATTTGGCGCACGCCTCGCTGCGGTTCACCGTGGGGCGCTTCAACACCC
>JAQBCT010000408.1:0-10801 GCA_032124855.1 Gammaproteobacteria bacterium | reverse complement strand
CAGCCCCGATCCTTGTTGCAGATGTCTCAGACAAGGATCGGGGCTGAAGCCCCTCCCACAAGTCTCCATGCGGCTGTGCGGACAATAGTCGCCCGGCGCGTCAGTGCGGGCCACGGTGATGGGTGCCATGTTGTTGGGGGTGCGCGTGCCGAGCGGCGGCGCGGGTGGTGCGCTCGATGGACGTACCCTTCCGCGCGATCAGTTCCGGGGCCAGCGTGCCGAGCAGCATGCCGATCACGGACGCGAAGAAGCCGACGAGATTGGGTGGCACCAATGCATCTGCCGCCACTGCATCGGCGGCCAGCCACGTGCCGATGCCGAATACCACAGCACACAGGGCGCCCTGTGTGTTGGCGCGCTTCCAGTACGCACCCGCAAACAGGGGCACAAAGGCGCCGGTGAGCGTGACGTTGTAGGCGTTCTGCACCATCTCGTACATCGTGCTGCGGCTGTTCAGCGCGAACAGCAGCGCGCAGGTCGTGAAGATCACCAGCACCAGACGCAGGATCAGCAGAAACTGCCGGTCGCTCATATGCGGCACGAACGGCCGCAGAATGTTCTCGGTGAACGTGGCCGTGGGCGCCAGCAGCGCACCGCTGGCGGTGGAAAGAATGGCCGACAACAACGCACCGAAGAACATGATCTGTGCCCACATCGGCATCTCACCGAGCACGAGGTCGGGCAGGATGCTCTGAATGGCACGCGCATCATCCAGGTCGAACAGGTGCGCGAGATCAGGGTTCGCCACCAGCGCCGAGTACGCGATGTAGATCGGGACGAACGCGAAGCAGAAGTACACGCCCGCCCCTATAAGGGTGCCGCGCACGGCGGTGTTCTCATCTTTCGCGCTGGTCATGCGCTGAAAGACATCCTGCTGGGGTATGGAGCCGAACGCGAACGCAAAGAAGGCGCCCGCCATGGCCCACAGCGCCGCCGCATCGGTGCCGGAGGGGAACAAATCGAGCTTGCCGTCGGCCGCGGCCTGCGCGATTACCTTCGACGGACCCCCGGCGAGATCGCCCACCATCCACGCCACCAGCGACAGGCCGATGACGATGACGGCAGTTTGAAACATGTCTGTGATGGCCACGGACCACATGCCGCCGAAGATCGTGTAGATCAGCACCACAGCAGCACCGCCCATGATGGCCGTATTCAGATCCACTGCGCCGCCGCTCAACAGATGAATCACCAGGCCCAGGGCCGTCAGCTGCGCCGACGTCCAGCCCAGATAAGACAATACGATTGCGACACTGGTCATGACCTCTATCAGCTTGCCGTAACGGTGCTTGTAGAAGTCGCCGATCGTGAGCAGATTCATTCGATAGAACAGCCGCGCGAACAACAGCGCGGCAAGCACCAGACACACCGAGGCGCCGAACGGATCGCCCGGCACACCGTTCAACCCGTCCTTGGCAAATGTCGCGCTCACCGACAACACCGTCTCGGCGCCGAACCACGTTGCAAACACCGTGGCGGCGTTGATGTACAGCGGCAGGCTGCGACCGGCAATCAGATAGTCCCGCGAGCCGTGTACGCGGCGCGCCGCGATCAGGCCGATGGAGATGGTGACCGCAAGATACAGCGCGACAAAAATGATCAGCATGAACAGCCTCCTGGGGCGGCCCTTACTCCGACCCCCGCCTTCCTACCAGCGATCCACGTGCAAGACCGGATCCAGCGCCTTGCGCGGACCGGCACGAAAATCAGTGCCCTTGGTGTAGGCCACCGGGATCAACGCGCACTGCGTGATCTCGGCAAACGGAATGCCGAGGATCTCAGCCACAGCGGCTTCGTGAAACAGATGCAGCGTGGTCCACGCCGTACCCAGGCCACGTGCCCGCGCTGCGAGCATGAAGCTCCATGCCGCGGGCAGAATCGAACCGTAACTGCTGGCCTGGGCCACTACGCCCATGGGGGCTGGAATGCCTTCCACGCGACCACTGATGCACGGGATCACAAACACTGGCGCCTTCTCGAGATTGTTGGCGAGATACTCCGCTGACGACACCACGCGCGCCTGCACCTCTGTCATTGAGGAATCCGCCGCATGAACCTGATGCGCGGATGCGGGCATCGATGGATAGATCGCCCACGCCTTGCGATACAGCTCGGCGATCGCCGATCGTTTTTCCGGATCGGTGACCACCACCCACTGCCAGCCCTGAGCATTCGAGCCCGTGGGCGCCTGCAACGCAATTTCCAGACACTCGCGGATCAACGCGACACTCACCGGCCGCGCGAAGTCGAGCCGCTTGCGCACGGCGCGTGTGGTGGTGAGCAGCTCATCCGGTGACAAGGCTAACGTTTCAGTCATATCAAGAAATCTCCGTGGTTGGGGTGAGAAAGTAGACGGCACGGCGGCTCTAGAGTCATTCGCTACGACGCCCATAGGTCGCGATATCGAGCACCGCCACCAGCGCGAGCAACACGACGAACAACAGCATGCGCAGATCACTGAGGTAGAACACGGGCGCCGTCGGGAAGGCGATGGTCTTGGTCATGGCGGCCAGCTTGAATTCGTGGCGGCCGCCGAAGGCGGGATTGGTGCTGATCTCGAGCATGTCGCGCAGGCTGCGATAGCGCATCAGCGCTCCGCGCGTCCAGTGCTGCGCGCCGTCGATGCCGCTGACATCCAGTGCATCAAAAATGGCGTCGCCGACGAACACGGGATGGCAGGCGCGTTTCAGCAATGCGGGCCACATGTACTGCATATACAGGCCCAACAGATCATCCGCGCTCGCGTTCACAGGCGCGCCGTCGACCGAACCCGGGTTCACGGCCATGTCGATGACATTGAGCATGATGATCTGATGACCCGTATCGGCTGCCATCAGGCGTTGCATCTGGGCAATGCGCTGCGGCGTAGCACCGCCGCCGCGCAGAGTCGACACATACTGATCCTGTTCGGCTTGCGTCAGAGGTCCGCCAACGTCCGTGTACCACCAGCAGAAAAGCAGGTAGAGAACGGTCGATATCAACCACAATCGCGCGCGGGCGCTCTTCATATCAGCCCGCGGCCTGCTGCCAGGCTTCGCCATCCGCATCCGCCGGGGAAAACTCCATGACGCCGTCATCCAGCGAGGCATAACGCAGCGTGAGGATGTCGAGGATGTAATTCTGATACAGCTTCCACGGCGCCTTCGCACCCTGCTTGGGAAACTTGGCGATGGAACGCTGCACGTATCCCGAGGAAAAATCCAGCATCGGCAACTGCGCCATCGTGGGATCGTTCTGCCGCGGACAGCACACCCGATAAGCATTCTCGTCCATGAAATTGAGCAGCCGGCAGACATACTCGCAGGTGAGATCGCACTTCAGGGTCCATGAGGCATTGGTATAACCCATCGACTGCGCCATATTCGGCACGTCGCTGCACATCATGCTTTTGTACGACATCGTGCGCGCAGGATCGATGACGCGCCCGTCGACGGTGATCTCGAGATCGCTCAACACCTGCAGATTCAACCCCGTCGCCGTCACGATGATTTCGGCGACAAGCGTTTCGCCCGAGCGCAACTGCAGCCCGGTTTCGGTGAACGTCTCGATCTCATCCGTCACTACGCTCGCGCGGCCCTCGCGAATTGTCGCGAACAGATCACCGTCGGGCACCAGACACATGCGCTGATCCCACGGGTTGTAACGCGGCGTGAAATGCCGGTCCACATCGATGTTGGGCAGCGCCTGTTTCACGCCACGCACGATCATCTCTTTGGCGCGCGCCGGAAATCGCCTGCAGTACCAGAAGAAGAACATACCGAACAACACGTTCTTCCAGCGCGTAATGGAGTAAGCAAGCTTGTCCGAGACACGTTTGCGCAGGCCGTTAGCCAGGCGATCCTGTTCCGGTGCCGACACCACATAGGTGGGGGGGCGTTGCAGCATCGTCACGTGCGCAGCATCACGCGCCATCGCGGGAACCAGAGTGACCGCAGTTGCGCCACTGCCGATCACCACCACGCGCTTGTCGGCGTAGTCGAACTCCGCGGGCCATTTTTGCGGATGCACGATGGGGCCATTGAAGCGCTCGATGCCTTCGAATTCAGGCGTATAGCCTTCGGCATAGTTGTAGTAGCCGCTGCACATGAACAGAAAGTTGCAGCGCAGCCGGACGCGTTCGTTGGTGTCGGTGCGCATCGCCTCGACCGTCCACTGGGCGTCGCGCGTCGACCAGGACGCGCGTTTAACGTGATGGCCGAAGCGGATGTTCTTGTCGATGCCATAGGCGGCCGCGGTGTCACGGACGTATTCCAGAATGGACGGGCCATCCGCGATCGCCTTCGGATTGGTCCACGGCCGGAACGAAAATCCCAGCGTGTACATATCCGAATCCGAGCGGACGCCCGGATAACGAAACAGATCCCAGGTGCCGCCGAGGTCGTCGCGCCCCCTCGAGGATGGCATAGGACTTGTTGGGGCAATTCGCCTGCAGGTGATAGCCAGCCCCGATCCCGGAGATGCCGGCGCCAACGATCAGTACGTCTACATAGTCTTCATTCATGCGCTGCAATTTAACCGATTGCCGCTCAGAAGGAACTGCCGCAAGCTGCGGCGCAGGGAGCGGGGGATCATCATGAGCGACACATCAGCCGCGCACACGGCCAACAGTGCCGTACTTCATCCGGTGGTGCGCGCCGAGCGCATCACGTCCATCGACACACTGCGCGGAGTTGCCCTGCTGGGCATTCTGCTGATGAATATCATCGGCTTCGGCCTGCCGTTTGTGGCGTACTTCAACCCGACTTACGACGGTGTATCCGAAGGCACCAACTTCTGGGCGTACTACGTGAACTGGCTGCTGTTCGAAGGTTCCATGCGCGCCATCTTTTCCATGCTGTTCGGCGCCAGCGTCATTCTGCTAACCAGCCATGCCGAGGAACAGAAAGGCGGCGTCGGCGCGGCGGATGTGTACTTTCGCCGCACGCTGCTGCTCGTTGCATTCGGCGTGATCGATGGGTACGTATTTCTGTGGTGGGGCGACATTCTTTATCTCTACGGCCTCGCCGGGCTCATCCTGTTCGTGTTCAGACGTCTGCGACCCACCACGCTGCTGATCATTTCGCTGGGCCTGTTTGGCGTGCTCGAACTGAAGGCCAATCTGGCTGCGCATGAGCTGGCGACGCTGGAGCCGGCCGCCGGGGAGATCCGCGCGCTGCAGGCACAAGGCACGCCACTATCCGGCGAACAACAAGCCACATTGAACGCCTTCGACGCGGCCGCCGGCTTCTGGCTGGTTGATGAAGCCAGCGTCGCCCAGGAGATTGCCGCGCGCCAGTCGGGCTATCTCATCAACGTGGCCGCTGTGGCGCCCATCGTGACGATGGGGCAGACAACCTATGCCTACAGCAGCGGCCTCTGGGATGCCATCGCTATGATGTTTCTCGGCATGGCGCTGTATCGCTGGCGCGTGTTCGACGCGTCACGCTCGTGGGGCTTCTATGTCACGATGCTGCTGGCAGGCTACGGCGTGGGCGTCGCAACGAATGCGTATGAACTGCACGCGCAGTACGCGAGCGGGTTTTCTCTGGCTAGCTTGGCGCACGTGCCAACATATGACCTGGGGCGCGGTGGGACGGCCTTCGGGCACATCGCGCTCGTCATGCTGATCTGCAAATCGGGAGCAATGCGCTGGCTCACCGGGGCGCTAGCCGCCGTGGGACAGATGGCGCTCACCAACTACCTCACACACAGCGTGGTATGCCTGTACATTTTCACCGGCGCGGGATTCGGGCTGTTCGGCCAGTTGCAGCGCTTTGAGCTGTACTACGTGGTGGGCGCGATCTGGTTAGCCCAGTTGATCATCTCGCCGCTGTGGCTGCGTACGTTTCGTTTTGGGCCCGTGGAATGGGTGTGGCGGTCAATGACTTATGGTGCACGCCAACCAATGCGCCTGCAGCGAACGTCACGAGACTCGCTCGTCACGCGCACCTGATCAGCTGATCGCATAGCTGTGGAGTCAGCGGTGGGACCGATCGCGCCACGCGGCCCACATTGCTCCAATTTTCTCTCGCGCCTTCATTCGGTCGTCGGACAGTGCGTCCAGCACATCCGAAAGGCGCTTGGACTTTACGATCGTATATAGCGTCAACCAACCTGTGGCGATCAGAATACACAGCGTGATGAGCAGTTTTTTGGAAAGGGGCTCGTCCGCGGCCGCGATGAGGTTCATGCCGAGAAAACCCGTCGTCACCGTGCCAATCAGACCGAAGATCGTCACGACGGTGAGACGCACTACCGTATTGGCCTGCCGGCGCAGACTGTCACTATCAAGATACTCGTCCATATCGTGAATACGTTCTTTGACCTCTGCGTACAGCGGGTCGAGTCCCAGATGATCAACGCACATCTTGAACAACGCCTTGGCAGTGGCCTGCTCTGAAATGTCGTGGAACCAGTAGCGGTGTGTAAAGCGCAGGAATATTTCGAAACGCTGTCGGATCGCGCGTTTGAAACGTTTCACCGATTCGGGATTGCCCACCTCCATCCTTTCCAGTGCGTGCACCAGACGATCGGAAAACATCAAGAGCGACGCCTTCTGAAAATGCGCGATCAGGAACAACAAGAAATGCTGATGCCGGAACTGTGCCAACACCCCGGTATCGGCGTTACGGAAGAACGGCCAGTTCGCATCCCCAACGACGATCAGACTCTGTCCGCAGCATAGATAGCGGGTGTTGCGTCCGTCGCTGCCGGCACCGTCGTCGCTCCAGAAGCGGTCATAACAATAGCGCTGCTCGAAGTCCGCAACGTATTCATCCGCGAACGGCAACGCGCCTTCGCCAGCACCGGTGACCAGACCAAGCCGCACGAAGTCGTTGCGCGTCAACGCACGAGGATCGTCGAAACTCAAGTACGCCATCACCGGCATGCGGTAGTACTCGATGACTCTATAGCGAATCGCACCCAGCGCAGCTGTTTGATCGTGCACCAACGGTGACAGCAGATGGGCCCAATGCGCGCCGATGCGCGGCACGCGATGCATGCCCACGAACATCAGGAATTTCTCTCGATCACCGGCATCCGATTGCGCCACCGCGCGCCCGTTTTCATCCAGCCATTCGACACTGTGCATCGAATGAATGCCCTGGCCCTGCGCATCCCACCCGGCGGGGTACGCGCGCCCGAACCGATGCAGAATGTCCTGCACGATGTTCAGCGGCAGATCAGCGGCGAATATCTCCACATTCAGCAGGGTGACGTCGATATCGAAGAAGAAGTACAGATCGACATGCGCAATCGATAGCACGATCGGCGTGGCGCCGGCATGCGACACCAGCCGCACGGCGCTGATGTCGTTGCGGCGGAACACGCGCATCGGTGATGCCACCCGCGCATTGGCATCCGGATTGCCCTCCCCGTACAGAAATCGTTGCACGTACGGCAGAAAGGTCACCAGCTCGTTGTAGTGGCGCTCCTGGTACTGCCCTGGTGCACCACCAAACTCGTCGTCCACCTCATGCCACGGATGCTCCGCGCCCGCTGCCTGCAGCACTTCCCAGTGACGCTGCACCTGGTTGCCTTCTTTGAGCGGAATCAACTGCAGCGGCCACAGCAGAATTTGCCGGAACTGGCGGACACGGCGTTCTGGACCCGTCGCGGTGTGCTGCATTGCCGGACTTACCTCGACGTTAGACTAGCAGGGTCCGCGGTGATCAGCTGACGAGGTTTCGCAGCGCCAGTATGACAGCCGCACACTGGATGGCGTGTTGGCCATCGCTGCAGAGATACCTGCGGTACAGGACTATCCCAGCGGTCGCCCGAACGCTGTAGCCCGCCACACCTCCTCTGCCACATCCTGATTCATGCGCTCCATCTCGCCCGCATCGAGCCACACCCCGCGGCACGTTGGACAACGGTCGATGATGACACCGTGGACGATCTCCTTGGCAAGCACGGCGCCTTCCACTGGACAGGCGCGCTTTTCCTCCGCTGCCCCGGTGATTGCCAGCTCAAGCTGTTCGCGACACGCATCGCACGTGGGTTTGCCCTGATACACCGCCCGTGTACGCGTGCCGCACCGAACGCACTTCTCACCAAATAAACTCATTCCAATGCCTCCCAATCCCCGACCAACACCGCGCCAGAGTCTACACCGGCGCATCGACCGTGCGCTTGCGTGACTGCTTGCCTGGCGCAGCGTTTTTGCCACTTTGAGCGTCGCAGCAAACCCGGTAGTCTGCGCATCGCACAATGGAGAACCCATATGGCCGAGAGCAAACTGGCTGCAGATCCACGCATCGATCCCCGCATCAAAGCGCTCTTCGGCGCGCTGACGATGCCACCGGGCCGCAATGTTGACAGCCGGCAGGAGATGCTCGCCGCAGCGAACACCGAAGAGGCCATCGCCGCCCGCGCTGGCCTCGAGGCATTCATGGGAATGTGCGACAACGAAGCGGTTGCGCCTTCGACCGGGTTGGTGGTGACAGAGCACTCGTTCAAGTCGGCCCCGGATGGCAATACGGTCAAAATCCGCTATATCCGCCCCGATACCACCGAGCAACTGCCCTGCGTTTACTACATCCACGGCGGCGGCATGCAGGCCATGTCGTGTTACGACGGCAACTATCGGGCGTGGGGGCGACTCATTGCCGCGCGCGGTGTGGCCGTGGCGATGGTGGATTTTCGCAATGCGCTCATCGCCTCGTCTGCGACCGAAGTGGCGCCCTACCCGGCCGGACTGAACGACTGCGTCTCGGGTGTGAGATGGCTTGCCGCCAATTGCGCCACGCTCAACATAGACGCCAGCCGAATCATCATTGCCGGCGAAAGTGGTGGCGGCAATCTCACGCTTGCGACGGGCCTCAAACTGAAACGTGAGGGGGCGCTGGATCTCATCCGCGGGCTGTATGCGCTGTGTCCCTATATCGCTGGGCGCTGGCCGCTGCCGGAGAATCCGTCATCGACAGAAAACAACGGCATCCTGCTCGACCTGCACAACAACAGCGGCGCCATGGCGTACGGCATTGAGGAACTGGACAAGCACAATCCGCTGGCGTGGCCCGGATTCGCCAACGTCGACGATGTTGCGGGGCTGGTGCCTACCATCATCAGCGTGAACGAATGCGATCCGCTGCGTGATGAGGGCATCAACTTCTACCGGCTGCTGTTGCGCGCCGGCGTGTCCGCGCGCTGCCGGCAGGTGATGGGTACCGTGCACGGCACGGAGATATTCCCGATGGCCTGTCCGGAGATCAGCCGCGAAACGGCGCTGAGCATCGCGGACTTCTGCACGAATCCGGTGTAGCCGCGGGGCGCGCTTGAGCGCGCTGTCGCGCGACGCTACTGCCGCGGTTCGCAGACGAAGATTGGAATCTCGCGCGTCGTGCGCTGCCGATACTCGGCATACGGCGCGTAGTGCGAATCGCAGATTGGCCACAGCGAAGCTCTTTCATCAGGGCGAGCGAGTCGCGCTCTGAGCTTCATCGACGTCCCGCGATGCCGCACTTCGATATCCGGATGCGCCACGAGGTTGTGATACCAAACCGGATGCTTCGGCGCACCGCCCTGGGAGGCGACCAGCAGCACACCGTGTCCGTGCGGCACGAACATCAGCGGCACGATGAGCGTGCGTCCACTACGGGCACCCGTCATGGTGACGAAGCAAACTTCATCACCGCCGAAGGAATTGAACCGCGTACCGCCGGTGAGTCGATTCAGAAAGACATGAGTGCGTGTCATCGCTTTCAAAATCCAACGCGGCGGCTGCGCGGTTGTGGCGGTATTCAGCTTGGCGTTGCTCAATGCAGATGCTCCATTCGTTCACGTGGCATTCGAAACTGCTGCTAGGTGCGGAAATTGCCACGTTATACACGGAAAGTAACGCGCCCCTTTCCCGCGAGCCTATCGAGCGGAAAACGCAGCCGCTATGATCGTTATGCGCTCCGCTTGGCACCTTTGTCGTTCACTCTCACATCGAGGTACCCGCGATGATCGACCTCTACTACTGGCCCACGCCCAACGGCTGGAAAGCCAGCATCATGCTCGAGGAATGCGCACTGCCCTATCGCACCATTGCCGTGGATATCGGCGGCGGCGATCAATTCAAAGCCGAGTTCCTGCGCATCAGCCCGAACAATCGCATGCCGGCCATCGTCGACCACGAACCGCTCGGCGGTGGCGCGCCGCTGGCCATTTTCGAATCTGGCGCCATCCTCTAATATCTGGCGGACAAGTCGGGCAAGTTCCTGTCGAAGGTGCCGGCCGAACGCTACACCGTGCTGCAGTGGGTGCATTGGCAGATGGCGAATCTCGGTCCGATGATGGGCAACGCCAATCACTTCAAAAACTACGGCAAGAATATCGCCGACGATCCGAAGCAGTTGGAGTACGGCACCAAGCGATTCGTGGGCGAAGTGGATCGGCTGTGCGGCGTGATGGACGCGCAACTGGGTGCGAATCAATATCTCGCGGGCGCGCACTACAGCATCGCCGACATCATCACGTGGCCGTGGGCCATGCTGGCCGGCCGGCTGATCGACGAATCCCTCTGGGAAAAGTTTCCTGATATGAAGCGCTGGGTGGATGAAGTGCGCGCGCGACCCGCCGTGGAGACAGGTTTCCGCCTGCACCGCGAGTGGGGAGCGCAGGAACGCACCGAGGCGGAGGAAAAAGCGCGCCGCGAGCTGCTGTTCAATCAGACCAACGACAAGGTGCGTGCGGCACGCGAAGCCGCGGCCAAGGCGACATAGCGCGGCGCATTCACAGGATCAAACAGGGTGGAGCTGTCGGAGTGGTCCCCGACAGCTCCACGCCGCTCATTTCGGCGGATTGAACTGCTGAATGCGAATCACGCGGGTGAGAT
>JAQBCT010000407.1:0-2807 GCA_032124855.1 Gammaproteobacteria bacterium | reverse complement strand
TTGATGCCGAGAGAACCGTCTGTGCTATCCACACAGGCCAGACAGGCCCCCATGCAAGCCAGCGACCTTTGACACTGCTCAGCGAATCAAAAGCCAGCGTCGCACGTCGTACCTACAGCGAGCAGGAAACCGAAGCGATGTTGCAGGGGTTTGCGCGAAGCGAATCGTTGACGCTGTATGCCATCGTGACGATCGTGGTTGCGCTGGCAACGTTGGTCCTGGTCAGCGCATTCCCGCTGGCGACGATGTTCGTGGCGAGCTAGCCGAACCCGTCAGACGAGCAGGCGTTTGCGTTCCGTGGTCTCTGCAGATGGTCGCTGATCGCGTTCCACGCTGACAGTGACGGGCAGACCCGCGATGAACGCCTCGGTCATCTGATGCGCTTGATCATCGGTGTACTGACGCGGGGGATGTTTGCAGAAGTACGCCGCGGGACCGTCGAGCACCCCACTCTGGCCGCGCTCCATGGCGAGTTTCGCGCAACGCACCATGTCGATGGCAACCCCCGCCGAGTTGGGTGAATCCTCAACCGACAGGCGCAATTCGATATTCATGGGGACGTCACCGAACATCGTGCCCTCCATGCGCAGAAAGCAGACCTTGTTGTCCTTCTGCCAAGGTACGTAGTCGCTGGGGCCGATATGGATGTTGTCGTCATCGAGGCGGGTCGCCGCAACTGATTGCACCGCTTCGGTCTTGGAAGTCTTCTTCGAACGCAGGCGCGAGCGGTTCAGCATGTTGAGGAAATCTGTGTTGCCACCGGTATTGAGCTGATACGTGCGTTCGAGTTTCACGCCGCGCTTATGGAACAGGTCGGTGAGCATGCGGTGCGTGATCGTGGCGCCGAGCTGCGCCTTGATATCGTCACCAATGATTGGCAGGCCGCGGTCTCGAAAGCGCTGCGCAAAGCCTGGATTACTGGCGATGAACACCGGCATGCAGTTGACCAGCGCAACGCCGGCTTCGAGTGCGCATTCGGCGTAGAAACAGGCGGCCGCCTCGCTGCCCACCGGCAGATAATTCAGCATCACTTCGGCGCGGGATTTGCGCAGGGCATCCACGACGCCGGCCTGATCGGCTTCGGGCGCGTTGGCCCGCACGAAGGTCTGGTGCTCCGGGTAATCCTCGAGATGTTCGGAGAAACCGTCCAATACGCGGCCCATCCGCACTTTGACGCCGCTCTTGGGCAGATCACCACAGAAAACAGTGGTGCAGTTGGGCAGTGCGAACACCGCCTCGGTGACGTCACGCCCCACTTTGCGCGCATCGATATCGAAGGCGGTCACGACCTGCATATCCGCCGGGCCATACTCGCCGATCTTCCAGTGCATCAGTCCCGCGGCAGATTCCGGCGATTTGTCGCGATAGTAGTGAATGCCTTGAACCAGCGAGCTGGCGCAATTGCCGACGCCAACGATGGCTACCCGAATGGGGCTCATCCTCATCCCTCCTACAGCACAACAGCGAAGATGGCGCCGCGTGTCAGTTATTCTGGGGCGCTAGGGTACTTGGTCGCGGGTTGAATCGCACGCCGCTGCGGCGTGTCCTTTCGATGGTAGAGTACCCGGCCGCAAAGCCCGGCCCGAGTGCATCCGCCATGCCAGAATCCATTCCCGCAGCCCTCGTCACGCTGCGCCAACAAGCTGAAAGTTTCGCGCGCGACGTACTTCTTCCGAACCAAAAGGCACTGGCCTTGGGCCATGCGGATCGTACAGCCGTACGTGAGCAGGTCACGCGCGCCGCGCAGGGTACCGGATTCTTCGCGATGACCCAACCAAAATCCTTCGGCGGCAGCGAAGCCGGATTGTTGGCGCTGACGGTGGTACGCGACACCGTGGCCGGCTTCAACACCGGGCTGGCGCACTTCATATTCGGACCTGGGCCCGGGGTGCTGGCGGGAGCCGACGAACCCCTTCGATCCACCCACCTGCAACCCCTGCTGATGGGACGCAAACGCGCTGGTTTTGCTTTCACCGAGCCAGACGACGCCGCACACTTCACACGCGCAGAGCTGGCGAGCGATGGGAGCTGGCGTGTCACCGGTCGCAAGTCCTATGTCACGGGCGGTGCCGATGCAGACTTCCTCAACACACTGGTCGATATTCCGGGCCAGGGTCGCGCCATGGTGGTCATCGAAACCGGAGCACCCGGCGTGACGCTGGAGCGTCGCTTTGAATCCATGGATGGCAGCCATCACGCCGCCTTTCGCTTCGACGCGGTGGCAGTGCCAGCGCAGCATTTGATCGGACGTCCCGGCGAGGGCCTGCCCCGCGCGATGCGGCAGATTGGCGATACGCGGCTTGCCATTGCCGCCGAAGCGGTGGGCCTGGCCCGCTGGGCGGTTGAGTTCACCAGGACGCATCTCGTCTCACCCCACCATTCCGGGGAACCGCTGGGCGCGCGCGAAGGGGTGCGGCTGCGCTACGCCGACCTGCGCATTCGCACGTTCGCCGCGCGCAGCATGTTGTATCGCACGGCGCGTCTGGGCGAAGCCGGCGCCAACATCGTCAATGAGGGGATCGCCTGCAAGGTATACGCCACCGAAACGGTTACCGAGGTGGTGGATACCGCGATCCAGCTGGTGGGCGGCAAGGCGCTCACTGTCGGCCATCCGCTGGAACAGTTATATCGGCAGGTGCGTGCCCTGCGCCTCGCCGAGGGGGCCAGCGACGTACTTCGGCTCAACCTGTCGCGCGGCAGCCTGGATCTCGACAAAGGGGTGTTGTAACGACAGGTTTGTGGAGTTGTAGGAGGGGCTTCAGCCCCGATCCTTATTGCAGGCTGCTCAAACAGGGATCGGGGCTGAA
>JAQBCT010000406.1:0-6243 GCA_032124855.1 Gammaproteobacteria bacterium | reverse complement strand
CCAGTTGAAACAGCAGATTGCCATTCGCATCGGTAGCCTGAACCAGGCGATCGACCAATGCGTTACCTTGCAATTCCTGTTCATTGTCCGAAAACAGCAATTCGCGATAGCTGTTGAAGTGATCCGCTTCATCGGGCGAGATGCCGTCGCTCAAGTCGAGTTGCGCCGCAGGCAGCTGCGCGGCGCCCATGGCATCGAGCGGGCCGTGACAGCTGGTGCACGTCACATCCACGGCGTTGGCCGTGCGCGGCACGTTCCACAGCGGATGGATATGCATTTCATAGTTGATGACGACGCGGCAATTGGCCAGCCAATTGCTCACGCAACCCGGGTCGACGGGTGCAGTGGTACTCAGCGCCGAATAGCTGTAGTCGAATGGTGCATCCGGTGCGCGTACGTTCGGGTCGGTCCATACGTCCGCGAAAGCGATGTCGACCGTTGGAAACGGCACGCCATCCCACGCCGGCGTCGACAGGGAACGTGTATAGGTTTCCGCCATCGTCTCACCCGCATTCGCAAACAGCGTGGGCTGCGTGTTGGGGAACGGCGAGCCGTCAGCCGGCGCGCCAGGATTCGCTGACGGGGCTTCGGCGTCGGGCCGACCATGCGGCAACTGACTCAACGCGGTGTGGCAGCCGTTGCACTCCATCACTTCGCCGGGACGCAGCGTCAGCCAGTTCTGATGGCGCTGCGTGATGCGGCGGCCATTGGCGTCGAGCACTTCCACGCCGAAAGCGATATTCGCCGGCACCTTCACTTTCACTGAACCATCGGGTTCGATGGGTACGTAACCGATAATCTCGCGCATCAGCTGTGCTGTGCTGACCCCAAACGCGGTGTTGTCGAGATCGACGAGATCCTCATCCGGAATCGATACCGCCTTGACGATGCGCAGGAATCGCGCCGGGCGTTGATCGGCCGTGGTCGCCGCTGGATCGCTCAACACCGTGATATTTGCGCTCGCGGTGCCGTCGAAGTCGTACACGCTGTGGATATGCAGCTCGCCCACAGCGTCAGAGACGAGTGCGGGATCGAGATCGATCCCAGCGACGCCATCGAGTCGCACGACTGGCAGTGTCTTCGGCTCCAGCACCACCGCGTCGGTATAGGCGAAACCTTCCTGGGGTACGACCAGCGGCTGCTGCGTGCCATTGGGTTCATCGAACATCCACACGCCGTACAGCGGTGGCGCCTCAGCGATACCCGGAATTGCGAGCGTCGCGGCAGAGCAAGGCACGATGATCGGATTGGCCGGTGTGCTGGCCGGATCGAGCAGGCGGCATTGGGTCCACGTCACCAGCAGTCGATCGGTGCCGTCGTACAACGGCGATACGCTGGCGAATCGTCCGCGCGGCGACGGCGTTGCATCGAGCGTAATCGTGCCAGGGACTAACGGCGACTGGGCATCACCACTCATACCCTGACTGGCGTTGGTGGGTTGATCGTGCTCCACGAAGTTGGCGGTATCGATAGCGGTCGGCGCTGCACCGAGATGCGACTGCGGCGCGGTTGAACGCAGGTTCACCAGAATCTGGCCATCCGGAAGTTCCTGTGGCTCGACGAACTCCACGATCTCACCGTTCGGGCCCGTATCGTGGCTGTGCACGCCATACAGCAGACGCTGCTGCGTCCCATCCGGGTTCATGGTGTACAGGCTCACGCGATTCCGGTTGGCGATGTTGTCCCAGCGCGAATAGACGATGCGGCCGTCCGTGAGCACGGCGGGATCCATATCGTGACTCTGGTTGAACGAAACCTGATGGATATCGGAGCCATCCGCGTTCATCACGTGCAGCGTCAGCGCCGGCACATCACGATCCACTTCCAGCGCGGCAAACTGCGGTTTGCCTTCATCGAGCAGCGTGGCCTTCGATTGACGCTGGCGGGTGGAGGCAAAAATGATGCGGCCGTCCGGCAGGAACCGCGGCGAAACGTCCTCGCCAATCTCGGCGGTGATGTCGGAAGCAATCACGCGGGTCAGCGCCGCAGCATCGACGTCGTAGATCCAGATATTCCACTTGGGTTGTTCGTCGTCATCGAGATTCGGGTCTTCGGGCGCGCGCATCGCGAATACGAGCTGTTTGCCGTCGAACGAGGAGGAAAGATCCTTCACGTCATACAGCGGCGGATTGCCGGCCGCGTCATCGGGGAATACGCCGGCGGTGATGTTGCGCTCCACGGCACTGGGCGATGCACGATCACGGAAGAAGAGTTGCGCGCCCGGCATGAACGCCGCCGGGTCCCGCAAATCGGCGGTGACGAGCGCACCATTGGCATCCAGCAGCAGCGGGCGCTGCACGTACATCACTGGCATATCGACCACGGCGGGATCGGGATTCTGACCGCCGCCCAGCAAGCCATCGGAGCCACTTCCACCGCCCCCACAGCCGATCAACGCCACGGCAATGCCGGCGCCGAGCAGGGTTAAGCGGATCCGTTGCCGGATCAGAGTGCGTGTCATCAGATGACTCCACAGGCCGATTTACATTCGTCGGGTAATTCTTTCATACGCACCCACGACGAGGATGTGATGCGACGCACAGCGAGGTGACGGGCAGTTCAGCGACCGCTAAACGGTGTCGTTAGCAAATTGCGGCGCACCGCACAGCGCCCGACAGGCGTTTATCCGAATGTGGCGCAACGGCTTTCAGACCCGCGTCTGCAATCCCTCGTGCTCATCCACGGACCGATGGCCACAAGTAACGAACGACGCCTGCTCGCTCGCGAAGAAATGAGCCCGGGCAGTCGGCTGAACAGGAGAGTGCCTTCATGATCACCGCGCTGCGCGCAATGCCAGATCGTCACTGGATTACCTGGGCCTTCGCCATTGCGTTGAGCGTCGCCGCTGCGTGCGGCGCACCGCCGGCGCGAGCCGACGCCGCAGACCAGGCCAAGCTGCTGCACGATCGACTCGCCGGCATTCCGCCGGATGCAACGACGTTGACGATCCTGAAGGACATCATAGAGACCGATCCCGTGGACGGTCCGTTCCAGGCTGCGCTCCTCGCAACGGATAACCCCGGCTTCTACAACGTGACATTGAAGAACTTCGTCGCGCCCTGGACGAATCGTGACCAAGCCGTATTCGTTCCGTTGAACGACTACACGGCGACGGTGATCGGTGTGGTCCGCGATGACCTCGATTTCCGACAGATCCTGTTCGGCGACATCCTGTACATCGGTTCCGGTGTAGCGCCCTATTCGAATTCGAGCAACGCCCACTACGAGGCACTGGAAGCGCAGGGGGCGGACCTCAAGGCCGTCCTACAAGGCCCGCTGCAAGGTGTCACGCAGAGCGGCGTGACGGGCATTCCCGCCGCGGCCACCGCGGGCATCATCACCTCCCGCGCGGCCTCCAAGGCGTTCTTCATCGCGGGGACGAACCGCGCGATGTTCCGCTTTACGTTGCTCAATCATATGTGCCGGGATATGGAGCAGGTGCACGACACCTCGCGCGCCCCCGATCGAATCCGTCAGGACGTTTCGCGCAGCCCCGGCGGCGACAGCCGCGTATTCCTGAACGGCTGTATCGGCTGCCACACCGGCATGGACCCCATGACCCAGGCATTCGCCTACTACAACTTTCAATACGATCCAGCGAACGACCCTGCGGCGGATGCGGGTTTTCTCACGTACAACAATACGGGTGCTGTCGATCCCGTCACCCTCACGCGCGTGGTCGCCAAATACTTCAACAATAATTCCACGTTTCCGTACGGCTACGTAACACCCGACGACCACTGGGACAACTACTGGCGCGCAGGCCCCAACCAGGTGCTCGGCTGGGACAGTGGGCTGACCGGCGCCGGCGATGGTGCCAAGTCGCTGGGGCAGGAATTCGCAAACAGCCAGGCGTTTGCGCAGTGCCAGGTGGAAAAGGTGTTCAGGAACGTCTGTCTGCGGCCGCCCTCGGACCAGGCAGATCGCAACGAGATTGACACGATCGTCAGTCAATTCCAGTCGGACAACTACAACCTGCGAAACGTGTTCGCACGGTCCGCCGTTTATTGCATGGGCAACTGAGGCGCAGGTACCAACCAATGAATAGCCAACACCCGATTCTCGCCGCGATGCGCCTGACTGTACTGACCCGACTGGTCGCCACGAGCCTGCTGCTCGCGGGCTGCGGCAGCGGCAGTGGTGCTCAAACCGTGGCAAATCCACAGGCCGCTCCGCCGCCCGTATCCAACTACAACGGACCCGCGCCGCAGACCGCCGACGTGCAGCGCTTCAAGATCAACGTGTGGGATAACCTCGTCCCCAACAATCGCTGCGGCACCTGCCACAACCCCAGTCAGTCGCCGCGCTTCGTGCGCAACGACGACATCAACCTCGCCTACAACGAAGCCAACACCGTTGTGAATCTCGCCGATCCGGGCAGCTCACGCATGGTGGTTAAAGTGCGCGGCGGACACAACTGCTGGCTGACCAGCAATGATGCGTGCGGCGACATCATCCAGTCGTACATCGAAGCCTGGGCCGGCGGTTCGCTCGGCGGGACCGGCAAGCAGATCCAGTTCATCGCACCGCCTCTCACGAATCCAGGCGACAGCAAAAACTATCCTGCCAATGTATCGGCCACGCTGTTCCAGATCGAGGTATACGACCCGTACCTGCACGACTATTGCGTGGGTTGTCACAAGGAAGATGCGGCCATCCCGCAGTCGCCGTTCTTCGCGAGCGACGACATCGACGTAGCCTACGCGGCGGCACAATCCAAGATGGATCTCGACAATCCTGCCAACTCCCGATTCGTGTTGCGGCTGCGCAACGAGTTCCACAACTGCTGGCAGGAATCACCGCCCGCCGGTGCCGATTGCGCGGTCGACGCAGATCTGATGCAGGCCGGCATCACGGCCATGGCAAATGCCATTGCGCCGACAACGGTCGACTCCTCCTTGAATACGAGCAAGGCGCTGAAGCTGACCGACGGCATCATTGCCTCGAGCGGCGGACGCCACGAGGCCAACGTCATCGCGCTGTATGAATTCAAAACCGGCAACGGCAACACCGCATTCGATACCAGCGGTGTCGAGCCGTCGCTGAATCTCACCCTGTCGGGCACCTATGGCTGGGTGGGCGGCTGGGGCGTGTCGTTCACCAACGGTAAAGCGCAGGGGTCCACGACAGCGAGCGCGAAGCTGCACGATCTGATCAAGTCGACAGGTGAATACTCCATTGAAGCGTGGGTAGCCCCGGGCAACGTCACCCAGGACGGTCCGTCGCGCATCATCAGTTATGCGGGCGGCTCGAATGCACGCAACTTCATGCTGGGACAGACGCTGTATCAGTACGATTTCCTCAATCGCACGACCATGACGGACCAGGCCGGTGAGCCACGCCATTCCACCGACCCCGCCGCCGAGGATCTGCAGGCGACGCTGCAACATGTGGTGGTGACCTACGATCCCACCGACGGGCGCAAGGTCTACGTCAATGGTTCGTTCACGCAGGACGTAGATGCCGTGCCAGGCGGTCTGTTGACCGACTGGGACAATACCTTCGCCTTCGCGCTGGCCAGTGAAGTGGATAACACCAACCGCTGGGCGGGGGTGATTCGCCTGGTGGCGCTGCACAACCGCGCACTGACGCCCGAGCAGGTTCAGCAGAACTTCGACGTGGGCGTGGGCGAGAAGTATTTTCTGTTGTTCAACGTGAGCGATCACGTCGGTGTGACGGATGCCTACGTCGTATTCGAAGTGAGTCAGTTCGACAGCTTCAGCTATCTGTTCCGCGCACCGTTCTTCATCCTGCTCGACGGCACAGCCATGCCGGGCAACATCGACATCGCTGGCATACGCATCGGCGTCAATGGGCGCGAGGTGGCAGTGGGTCAGGCGTACGTGAACATTGATACCACGATCAACGATGCGGACTACACCGCCGGTGGCGGGCGCCAGTATCTCTCGTCGATGGGTACGGTCATCGCGCTCGAGAAAGGCCCCGCACTCGATGAATTCTTCCTGACGTTCGAACGGTTGGGCAATGCGCCGCCGCATGTGGTGGTGGAAGCCACGCCCGCCCCGCCGCCGCCGCCAGTGGATATCGTGCCGCGCGCGCCATCAGCCGGGATCCGCAACTTCGCGGAAGTGAATGCGACGATGGCGGCGTTCACTGCCGTGCCGACCACACAGTCTGCCGTAAAGGCCACCTACGACGCGGTATTCCAGGCGCTGCCCGTGGACACAGGTATTCAAGGCTTCCTGTCATCGCAGCAGATGGGCATTACGCAGCTGGCAATCT
>JAQBCT010000405.1:0-3980 GCA_032124855.1 Gammaproteobacteria bacterium | reverse complement strand
GGGATGAGGTCGTGGTGATTGGCTTCGACCTGGGGATGAACACATCCGGTGGATTCGGCGAACGAATTCGTGTGCCGGCTGGCTGGGTAGTTCCACGCCCGGCGGGCCTCGATCTTCAGACTTGCATGACCCTCGGTACGGCCGGCTTCACCTCGGCGCTGGCAATCGACAAGCTGTTGCGCGCCGGGATGCAGCCAGGAAGCGGCCCGGTTCTGGTTACCGGGGCGACAGGTGGCGTGGGTACTGTGACCGTGATGCTGCTCGCCAAACTCGGCTACGAGGTGACAGCCATCAGCGGCAAGCAGGAGCAGCACCAATTTCTGAAGTCGATCGGCGCCGCAGAAGTCTTACCGCGGGAAGCGATGCTCGAGGGCAGCGGAAGTCCGTTGTTGAAAGAGCGGTGGGGCGGTGCAATCGATACCGTTGGCGGCGAGACACTGTTCAATGCCGTGAAGGCACTACGCTATGGTGCGAGCCTGGCGGCATGCGGACTGGTTGCATCGCCGCAGTTCTCGGCTACCGTTCTGCCGTTCATCCTGCGACACGTCAATCTCTTGGGGATCGACTCTGTCCAGTTGCCGCTCGCAGAAAAACGGCGCATCTGGGATCAGCTGGCAGGGCCGTGGAAGCTCGACGGATTGCGAAGACTGAAGCGGGACTTCACCCTGCACACGATCTCCAGCGGCATCGACGCGATTCTTGCGGGTCGGATGGTGGGACGCGGCGTCCTCGACCTGCGCGCGGACTAACGCGCCCGACGGATCAGTTGCGCCGCAACCGATCCGAGACTGCGATGGGGCTGGGATAGCGGAAAATCACGATGTAAGTGGAGATCAAGAACGTGAGCACGGTGGCGCCCTGCACGACGTGCGACGCGGCATCGCTCATCAAGGCGATGCTGGTGCCCAGGTAGGCCACCAGCAGCGAGAATTCGCTGGTTTGGCCAAGCCGCACACCGGCCTCCCATGCCACCTTCACGCCGTCACCCTGAGCGGTGATGAGCCATCGGAATACGAGTGGTTTCAACGCCACCATGAGAACGGCCAGCACGACCGCAGGGATTGCGACCTGAATCATCAGGTCGAAGTGGATGGCAGCGCCGACCGAGAAGAAGAACATCACCAGGAAGAAGTCGCGCAGGGGGCGCAGACTCTCTGCGATGTACTGCGAAATGGGGCTCGTTGCCAGCGACACACCCGCGATGAAGGCACCGATCTCGAACGACATGCCGACCATCTTGGCGCAGCTTGCCACGGCCAGACACCAGCCGATTGCCGCGAGAAAGATGAACTCGTGAAACGCGTCGAATTTGTGGATGAGCGGCAAGACCAAGTAGCGCACCAGCACAAAAGCAGCGCCAACCAATAGCGGCAACGCCACGAAGACTTCGATGATGCTGCCGAGGGCGTCCGTCACCGAGTCGCCTCGGCCTGACAGAACAATCAATGCGAGAATCGCAATGAGGTCCTGGATCAGCAGCAGACTCACCACCAGTTCGCCGATGTGTCGATGGTGTAGCACTGTCGTTGGCAACAGCTTCAAGCCCACGATGGTGCTCGAAAACATACAAGCAACGCCGGCGATCAGTGCGTCACTGATGTCGAACCCGAACGCCAGCATCACTCCAACCGTGGCGGTAAAGAAAATCGCGGAACTCACGAGCGCAGTGACGATAGTCGCGCCGATCATGTTCTTCAGCTTTGCGGGCTGCAGATCAAGTCCAACGAGGAACAGCAGGAAGATGATGCCGATCTCTGCGATTTCCGTAACCGTGGCCGAATCGCTCACCCAGCCAAAACCGTGGGGGCCAGCAATACCACCTACGGCGATGTAGGCGACGAGCAACGGTTGCCGGGTATAGAGCGCCAGCGCCGCGAGCACCGCAGCGCCGGCAAAAATGAGGAAAAACGATTCAACAATTCCCGCGTGCACTGGCGACCAACGAGTCCAAGAAGGGTCAGTATGCCAGAAGCGGGTCCCGTTACGCCGTTGTCGGCCCTCGCGCAACGCGACGAAACGCAGGTCGCGGTTCGACAACAGATCCCTGATAGAAGTCGCTCAGTGCATTCAGGGTGGCGAGAGCCGTTCGCGGGTCGCGTCCGTCTGGGAGCACATAGGAATCGAATCCGCAACGCATCAGGTAATGGAACATATCCGTGTGCACGTCACCGATTGCTCTCAATTCTGCTGTGAACGCGTGTCGGGTGCGCAGCAGCACGGCCAACGAGAGACCGCGCCCATCGTTGAAGGTCGGGAATTTGATCGCGATGATGGGTAGACGCGGTAGCAGGTCCGCGACGTTTTCAACCTCGGCGTCACCGTCCAGCCACACCCCGATTTTCAAACGTCCCTCAAGCACGGCTGAGCGTTGCGCGATCGCGTATGCCGCGGGAACGATCAGATTGGAGCCGCTCGACGCGGCAGGTTCGCCCTCGACGATCTGCCAATCGTCGGACGATATCTTGCTGCCCCTAATGAGTGTTGGCATAGACGCGCTCCTTGAACGGTTCCATGCCGATGCGGCGCGAACAATCCAGAAAACGTTCGCCTTCGATGCGACGTTCGACATAGACGCCGAGAATGCGCTCAATCACGACTGGCACATCAGCTCGGGAAAATGACGGTCCGATGATCTGTGCGAGGGATGCGTCTCGCGCCGAACTGCCGCCGATCGAGATCTGGTACCACTCCTCGCCCTTCTTGTCGACGCCGAGGATCCCGATATGACCCACGTGGTGATGTCCGCAGGCATTCATGCAGCCGGAAATATTCAGCTTGATCTCGCCGAGATCGTGCTGGTAATCGAGGTCGTCGAATCTGCGTTGGATTGCCTCGGCGATCGGTATCGATTTGGCGTTCGCAAGGGAGCAATAGTCGCCGCCCGGACAACAAATGATGTCGTTCAGCTTGCCAAGATTTGCCGTGGCGAGACGATGCTCGCTTGCCAGGAGCCACAGTTCGTGAAGGTTGTCGATCGGAACATCCGGCAGTACAAAATTCTGCTGGTGGCTGATGCGGATCTGGCCGAAACCAAACCGGTCGGCCCAATCCGCGACCGCATCCATCTGCACGTCGCTGACATCGCCTGGCGGTATGCCGGTTACTTTTGTGGACAATGTGACAATGGCGTATCCCGGTTGCTTGTGTGGTGCAAGGTTAGTTGCTACCCAACGGCCAAATGCAGGTTCCGCCAGCCGCTGCGCGGCGAGTTGCTGTGGATCGCCGTCTGCGTTGGAGTAGCGGGGCGGTGCGAAGTCAGAGACTGCCCGCTCGATCTCCGACGGTGTGAGCGTGCCGGGGCCATCCTTGAGGAACGCCCATTCGGCATCCACCTTGTCGCGGAATGCGTCGGGCGACAGTGCACGGACAAGAATCTTGATGCGTGCCTTGTACTTGTTGTCGCGGCGGCCGTACCGGTTATAGACGCGAAGGATTGCCTCAAGGTACGTCAACAAGTGAACTTCGGGGAGCTTTTCACGAATCAAGCTGCCGATCACGGGCGTTCGGCCGAGCCCGCCGCCAACTCTGATGTCGAATACCGCACCAGCGGCGGTCGCGTGTGCATCCATTCCGATATCGTGAACGGCCACTGCGGCACGATCATTAGGTGCGCCCGTGATTGCAATCTTGAATTTGCGCGGTAGCCAGTCGAATTCGGGGTGCGCGGTAGACCATTGCCGGATGAGTTCGCAGTAGGGGCGAGGGTCTATGGTTTCATCGGCAGCGACGCCGGCAAATTGATCTGCCGTCACGTTGCGAATGCAGTTGCCGCTGGTCTGAATGGCGTGCATCTGAACCGTAGCCAATTCCGCAAGTATGTCTGGCACTTCGGCAAGATCCGGCCAGTTGAACTGCATATTCTGGCGCGTACTGAGATGTCCGTAGCCCTTATCGTAGTGTCGCGAGATATGCGCCAGCATGCGCAGTTGTCGCGAAGACAGCGTGCCGTATGGAACCGCAACCCGCAGCATTGGCGCGAG
>JAQBCT010000404.1:0-4573 GCA_032124855.1 Gammaproteobacteria bacterium | reverse complement strand
GGCGCGCGGGGCTGGCCGGTCTGGTTGGGCAGCGGCCGGCGCCCCTGTACTCCCACGGGGGGGGGGGCAATTGGTGCCCGGCACCGTTGGCCCCACCCCGATGCCCTCCGCGGCAAAAGGTGCCTGGCACCATTTGCCCCGGGCGGTCAGCGCACGCGGATGAGCCCCTCCTGGGCAACGCTGGCCACCAGCGCGCCGTCGCGGCGGTAGATGAGGCCGCGATTGAAGCCGCGCGCGCCGGATGCGCTGGGACTGTCCTGCACGAACAGCAGCCATTCATCCGCGCGGAATGGCCGATGAAACCACATGGCATGATCCAGACTCGCGCTCTGCATGTTGTCCTGCGTGAACGACACGCCGTGCGGCATCAGGGATGTATCCAGCAGCGACCAGTCCGACAGATATGCCAGCACGCATTGATGCAGACGCTGATCATCCGGCAGCGCGTCGCGCGCGCGCATCCAGCCGTTCTGAAAGGGTGGCCGAACTTCCGGCTTGAAGAAGTCGTACGGCTCGATGGGACGCGCCTCGATGGGACGTTCGCGCGTGAACATTTCACGGAATTCCGCCGGCAGATTCTTGGCCATGCGCTTGCGCAACGATACCTCGTCTTCCAGATCCTCGGGTGGCGGCACCTCGGGCATGTCGAACTGATGGCTCAAGCCCTCCTCGACGCACTGAAACGAGATCGCCATGTTGAAGATCGCTTTGCCGTGCTGCACGGCGACGACGCGGCGGGTGGTGAAGCTCTTGCCGTCGCGGATTCGATCCACCACGTACAGGATTGGCACAGTGGTATCGCCCGGACGCAGAAAATAGCCGTGCAGTGAATGTGCGTGACGCTCCGGCGTCACCGTGCGCGACGCCGCCACGAGCGCCTGGCCGAGCACCTGCCCGCCGTAGACACGCTGCCAGCCTTCGCTGGGGCTGCGGCCGCGGTAGTGATTTACATCGATCTCCTCGAGATCGAGCAGTGCGATGAGATCTTTGAGGCTGTTTTGCATCGTGGGCTCGTTCTGGCGGCCGCTATTGTAGCGGCAAGCCATGGTCGTCTGGACGCCGCGATGCATGACGGTGACAATCGCGCGCTTGTTTGATCGAGACGGTGGGAATTGTGACGATTCAAAAGGAACCGCCGGGCTGGTTCGCTAAGGCAGTGGCCACGCCATTCGAAGATCGCTTTGTTGCAGTTGATGGCGTGGATATCCACTACCTGCTTTGGGGCGGTCACACTGACAAGCCTGGGATTGTTCTCGTCCACGGCAACGGCGCGCATTCGCACTGGTGGACGTTCATCGCACCGTTTCTTCTCGAGCACTACCGCGTCGTTGCGCTGGATCTGTCGGGAATGGGCGACTCGGGGCATCGTGCGCAGTACTCGCCCGAAGGGTTTGCGGCCGAGGTGGTGGCCGTGATGGACGCAGTGGGATTCGGATCGGATGTGATCGTTGTGGGGCATAGCTTCGGCGGCTTCGTGACCCTGAACACCGGCCTGCTGTACCGGGAGCGCGTGGCAGGCATCGTATTGGTCGACTCCGCCGTACGTCCCCCGGATTTTCAGTGGGAGCGCGATCCACGGCGATCACCGGTACGCCCCAAACGGGTGTACGACGATTTCTCAGAGGCGCACGGCCGCTTCCGGCTGATGCCGCCTCAGGACTGCAACAATCAGTACATCCTCGACTACATCGGCAAGCATTCGCTGAAGCAGACCGAGGGCGGCTGGACCTGGAAATTCGACGACGGCCTGTTCGGCAAAATGGTGTTCAGCGAAAATATGGCTGAGGGGCTGGCCAAGATCGGCTGCCGCGTGGGCGTGATCTACGGCCAGGACAGTTATCTGTTCAGCCAGGAGATCGCGGACTATATGTTCAAGGTGCTCGATGAATCGGTGCCGTTCGTGGCCATTCCTGAAGCGCAGCATCATCTGTTCCTCGATCAGCCGCTGGCATTCGTTGCCGCACTGCGCACACTGCTGGCGGAGTGGCGCCACTCCAAGCCGCAGCGCTCGATCACGCTGTAATCCACCGGAGACACCGCATGCCATCACGACGCAACAACATCGAACTCAGCGCGGCTGAGATTCGAACGTTCCTCGACAGCAGCAAGACGCTGATCATCGTCTCCAACGGTGCGGATGGTTATCCGCATCCCATGCCGATGTGGTTCTACGTCGACGATGCGGGATGTCTGCTGTGCACCACGTTTGGCAAGTCGCAGAAGATCGTCAATTTACGCCGCGACGCGAAGGCGAGTCTGCTGGTTGAGAGCGGGCTCGAATACGCGCAACTGCGAGGTGTGGTGATCTACGCCCGTGCCGAGGTCATCGAAGACCTGGACGTCGCCATCGATACGCTGGTCAAGATCAATACGCGCGGCCGCGCTGTCGATGCGGCACAGCGGGAAGCGCTGACGGCAGGCGTTGCCAAGACGGCGGCGAAGCGCGCGGTGATCAAATTCCATCCACAGCGCTATGTCAGCTGGAATCATGCCAAGCTCGGCGGACGTTACTGAGCGGGTGCTGGCAGCTGGCCGCTTTCGCGCAGCGCGCGGAACGCCTCGATGATGGCATCGATCTGATCAGGTTTGTGCGCGGCCGACATGCTCACACGCAGCAGGCAGAACGGACCGGGTGAGCCTTCAAGGGGGCACCAGGTTTACGTAAACACCGTGTGCCAGCAGAAACTGCCAGGCGGCGAGTGCGTGCTCGGGTTTGCGCACATGCACACCCACCACCGGACTGATTTCGGGACCCAGTTCGAAGCCGAGTTGCTGCAACGCCCCGTAGACAACTCGGGCATTGCCGAGCAGTCGCTCGCGCAAACCGGGATCACGACGGATGACGCGCAGGGCGGCGCGCGCCGAGGCCATCACCGACGGGGAGCTGGATGCCGAGAATGCATACGAGCGGGCCGCCGCGCGCAGGGTCGTCAGGTCGTGCCGGCGGCTGACCGCATAGCCACCAACGCAGCCCAGGCTCTTGCTGAAAGTCCCCACGATCACGTCCACCTGATCCTCGACCCCCGCTGCTTCGGCGAGACCTCGGCCGGTTGCGCCTAGCACACCGAAGGAATGCGCCTCATCGACCAACAGCGCCGCTGAGTGGCGTTCCACCACCGCACAGATCTCCGCCAGTGGTGCCGTGTCGCCGAGCATGCTGTAGATACCTTCGACAATCACCAGCGCATTGCCGGCGGCATCGCCGAGGCGCTTCAGCTTTTTGTCGAGGTCAGCAGTATCGTTGTGTTTGAAGCGGTAGGTGGTGGCGCCGGATAAGGTCGCGCCGTCGTAGATGCTGGCATGACTCTGTGCGTCGAGCAGCAAGACTGTATCGCGATCCGCCAGGGCCGAAATGATGCCCACGTTAGCCTGGTAGCCGGTGGTGAATACCATCGCGGAGCGGGCGCCGTAGAAATCTGCCAGTTCGCGCTCGAGCGCAGCGTGATCCGGGTAGGTGCCGCTCGCCAGGCGCGAACCTGTTGTGCCGGTGCCGTAGCGGGCGGCCGCTTCGGCGGATGCACGCACGCACTCCGGATGAAACGTCAGACCCAGATAGTTGTTGGTGCCAGCCAGTACGGCCGGATGGCCATTGACGATGCCGGCCGTGGGATCGCCGTTTACTTCGACAGTGATGCCCAGCACATTGGCCTCGCCCCATGGCAGCTTTTCCGCGGCCACGCGCCGTTCGATCAGATTCATTGCGAAGCGACCAGGCGCTCGAGCTCGTTGGCCATATCCGTAATCGTACGGATCTCTGCAAGATCGTTCAGCGGAAAGGAAATGTCGTACTCGTCCTCGAGTTGTTCGATCAGTTCCATGATCTCGATGGACGATAAACCCACGTCGTCTACCAGGTCGCTGTCCTCGTCAACCGTCACGCCGTCCTCGGCCAGTTGGTTGACAAGTTCCTTCAAGCGAGCGGCATAATCCTCGCGTTTTTTCATATCGGTTGTAGTAATTGGGGCGAATGTTGACGGGGGGCGATTATACAGACAAAGGCGCAGCTTCCGACACCGCGCCCACCGTTTGGGCCATCGCGAGTTATCGCGCTGGCGAGAATTCCCAGATCTTCGGCCTGGCAAATCGACTGGGCGCGAATGTGCACATCAAGCGGCTGCGCCACAACGCCTTGGCCGGCCCGCTTGGGATTGCACGCAGCGTTACAGCAGCGGGCATCGACAAAACCGATTTGACGGCGCTCACGGCGCCGTGGCCAGCATTGATCATCTCGGCGGGTGTGAAGAACGAACCGGTGTGCCGGTGGATCAAGGCGCGCAGCGGCGGGCGCAGTCGTCTGGTATTTCTCGGTAGAACGTGGGCGCGCAGGCGTCATTTCGACCTGGTCATCACCACGCCCCAGTATCGGCTGCCCACGGAGACCAACGTTCTGCACAATCTGATGACGCAGCACGGCGTCGATGCCGCGCGGCTCGCGGCCGACCAAGCTCGTTGGGATGCGCAGTTCGCCGCATTGCCCCGACCGATTCTCGGTGTGTTGATTGGCGGCGACAGCGGCCCCTTCGTACTGGGCAAGCGCGCGGCGCTGCGTCTGGCAGCTGATATCAATCGAATG
>JAQBCT010000403.1:0-6588 GCA_032124855.1 Gammaproteobacteria bacterium | reverse complement strand
GTACGAGGCTTGACTATCGCGGGGCGCATTATCAATTCAGCCTGATGACACCCAACTTCACGCCCGAGCCGTTGCCGTGCCCCCCGCCGCGGATCGCCATCGCGGCAGTGGGACCAGGCACGATGAATGTGGCGGCCACGGAATGCGATGGCGCCATGTTGCATGCCTTCTGCACCCGCAAATATCTCGACCAAGTGGTGATGCCCGCGCTGAGCGCCGGGCTGCGCAAGGCGGGTCGCGATCGTTCGGCGCTGGAGATTTCCGGTGGCGGCTTTGTCGCAACCGGGGCTGATGACGAGGCGGTGCGCGAGATGTTCGAGTGGGTACGCACGCGAATTGGTTTCTACGGCTCGACGCCGGCCTATTGGCCTGTGCTTGCCAGCCATGGTATGGAAGATCTTGGCCACAAGCTGCTCACGCTGTCGAAGAACGGCAAGTGGGATGAGATGACAAACGAAATTTCAGACGACGTCGTTCACCTGTTCGCCGCGGTGGGGCGCTTCGACGAGATTGCCGGTGCCATCGAGCGACGCTTCGGCGGCGTGACGGATGTGGTGGGGCTGCCCGATTCCGCGCCGCCCGAACTGCTGCAGGACGTGGCGCGGATCCCCGCGGCGTCGGCAATAGAATTGCATCGCTGATGTGTGAGGAACCATGCCGCAACTGAATTCCAGTCTCGATCTGAGAAGCGAAGCCTTCCGGCGCAACCGGGCTGATATGTTGGAGATGCTCGACACGCTCGATGGATTGCAGCGCGAAGCGGCTCAAGGCGGCGGCGAGGAAGCCATCGCGCGCCTGCACTCGCGCGGCAAGATGCCGATCCGTGAGCGCATTGCATGGGTGCTCGATCCGGATACGCCATTTCTCGAGATCAGCCCGATCGCCGCGTGGCGTTCGCCGTTCAACGTGGGCTCCGGCTTCGTCGTGGGCATTGGTGTGATCGAAGGGGTGGAGTGCGTGATTCTGGGCCACGATCCGTCGGTGCGTGCCGGTGCGTTCAATCAGTTCAACTCGAAGAAGCTGATGCGCGGCCTGGAGCTGGCGCGCCTGAACCGGTTGCCCTATGTGCAGTTCGTCGAATCGGCCGGCGCGGATCTGCGCGGGCAGGGGGGCGATGAAGACCCGGAGGCCGCCATTCAGCGCGAAGGCGGACATTTCGCCGAGTCGGGCCGGCTGTTCTATGAGATCACGGAACTGTCGAAGATGCGCATCCCAACGATTTCAGTGGTGTTTGGCGCATCCACGGCCGGTGGTGCGTATCAGCCCGGGATGAGCGACTACAACATCTTCATCCGCAATCAATCCAAGGTATTTCTGGGCGGTCCGCCGCTGGTGAAGATGGCAACCGGCGAAGACGCTGACGAAGAAAGCCTGGGCGGCGCGGATATGCACTGTACCGTGTCTGGCCTCGGTGATTACCTGGCCGAAGACGAAATGGACGGTATCCGCATGTGCCGCGAGGCGGTATCGCATCTGAACTGGCGCAAGAAAGGCCCGGGACCGACGCTGGCGGTCGATGCGCCGGTGCATGACCCCGAGGATCTGCTGGGCATCGTCTCGAAAGATCTCAAATCGCCGTTCGATATGCGCGAGGTGATCGCGCGCATTGTCGACGGTTCGCGATTCGAGGAGTTCAAACCGCTGTACGGCCCGACGCTCGTGTGTGGCTGGGCATCGGTGCATGGTTTTCCCGTCGGCATACTTGGCAACAATGGTGCGCTGTTCTCCGAATCCTCCGAGAAAGCGGCGCAGTTCATTCAGCTGTGCAATCAGATCGACGTGCCGCTGCTGTTTCTGCACAACATCACCGGCTACATCGTCGGCACGGATTTTGAACAGCGTGGCATCACCAAGAACGGTTCGAAGATGATTAACGCCGTCACCAACTCCACAGTGCCGCACATCACGATCATCGTCGGCGCATCCTACGGTGCGGGTAACTACGGTATGAGCGGGCGCGCATTTGGTACGCGCTTCGTATTCATCTGGCCCACGGCGAAGATTGCGGTCATGGGACCAAAGCAGATGGCGGGCGTGATGAGCATCGTGCAGCGCGCGGCCGCCGAGCGACGCGGAATCAAATTCGACGAGGCAGCCGACGCCGAACGCGCCGCGATTGCGGAGTATTGGGCGGAGGAACGTTCGAAGGGTCTGTTCGCCACGTCGCGTGTATCGGACGACGGCATGATCGACCCGCGTGATACGCGCGACGTGATCGGCATTGCATTGTCCGCGTGTCACAACGGCGAGGTGGTGGGCACCAAGGAGTACGGCACATGGAGGATGTAATTCATAAGCCGATCACGCGCCTGCTGATAGCCAATCGCGGTGAAATCGCGCGCCGGGTCATGCGCAGTGCGCGAGACATGGGCATCAGCACCGTGGCCATTTACGCAGACGGCGATGCACGAGCGCCGTTCGTCACAGAGGCCGACAGCGCGATTGCGTTGGGCGGTGCGTCGTCGCGCGAAACATATCTCAACGCTGAAAAAGTCATCGCCGCGTGCCGCCGCGCGGGTGCTGATGCGCTGCATCCCGGCTACGGATTCTTGTCGGAGAACGCAGCGTTTGCCGAAGCAGTGACGGCAGCGGGGGTGATCTGGGTGGGCCCGTCACCCGATGCGATCCGCGCGATGGGCGACAAACTGTCCGCCAAACGCCTGATGCAGAAGGCCGATGTGCCGACGTTGCCCGCGCAGGAACTGAAGGCGGGTGACGATGTGGCGCAGGCCGCAAATAAAGTCGGCTACCCGTTGCTGATCAAAGCGGCCGCTGGTGGCGGTGGACGCGGGATGCGCATCGTTGCGAGCGCCGGCGAACTGGATGCGGCGGTAGCCAGCGCACGGCGCGAAGCCGCCGCTGCATTCGGCGACGACACCGTATTCATCGAGCACTACCTGGCCGTGTCGCGCCACGTGGAGATTCAGATCCTGGGCGACCGTCACGGCAATCTGGTGCACTGTTTCGAACGCGAGTGTTCCATCCAGCGCCGTCACCAGAAAATCATCGAAGAAGCGCCGTCACCCGCGATGACACCGGAACTGCGCGCGCGTATGGGCGATGCGGCTGTAGCCGCGGGACGTGCCATTAGTTATGCATCCGCCGGCACGGTGGAATTTCTGTTGGATGGCAACGACTTCTGGTTTCTGGAGGTGAATACCCGGCTGCAGGTAGAGCACCCGGTCACCGAGGAAATCACCGGGCTCGATCTGGTGCGTGAGCAGTTGCGCATCGCGGAGGGTGAGCCGTTGGGTTTTGGGCAGGCGGATCTGGCGATTTCCGGGCACGCCATCGAGGCGCGGCTGTATGCGGAGGATCCTAACAACGATTTTCTGCCGACACCCGGGCACGTCGCAATCTGGGCGCCATCGCGCTCCGCCGACGCACGCTTCGACTCGGGGATCGAATCCGGAAGCGAAGTCGGCATCGAATTCGATCCCATGCTGGCCAAGGTGATCGTACACGCGCCCACGCGCCGCGAGGCCGCCGGCCGGCTCGCGCGCGCGCTGGAGACCACCCGCATCCACGGCCTCATCACCAATCGGGATTTTCTGGTCGCTGTGCTGCGCAGCCCGGCGTTTTTGAGCGGTGACACGACGACGGATTTCATTGAGCGTGTGCAGCCGCCACGAACGCGCGACGTCGGCGCGGCGGAACTGCACGAAGCGCTGATCGGCATCGTGATGGTTGCGCAGGCACAACGGCGCGGCGCTGCAACGCTCATGACAACGATACCCTCTGGATGGCGCAACTCGATCATGCCCCCTCAGCAAAGTCGTTTCCGACATCGCGATGCGGAATTCGCCGTGACATATCAGCGTCAGCGCGACGGTCGTTTCGCCGTCACCGTTGGAGACAGCGCTTACAGCGTATTGCCGTACGCTGCGAATGACGATCCACTCGATCTTGACATCGACGGCAAGCGCATCGGGGCGACGCTGGCGCGCGTGGGCAATCGTTGGTACTTCGACGGCCCGCAGGGTTCAGTGGAAGTAGAGGAGCTGCCGCGCTTCACGCTGCCCGGGGCGAAGGATTTCGAGGGCGGCCTCACCGCGCCGATGCCCGGCAAGGTGGTCGATACCCTGGTCGTGGCCGGCGACGTGGTGGAGAAGGGCCAACTGCTGGTGGTGCTCGAAGCGATGAAGATGGAACACCGCATCACGGCGCCCATCGCGGGCACCATCGATGCGGTGCACGTGACGAAGGGCGAACAGGTGGCCAACGGCCAGGTGTTGATCGTGTTGAATCAACATTCGGTCTGAGATCGCGACAAATGGTGCCAAGCACCATTTGTCGCGATTTACTTTAATAAAACCAAATAGTTGATCGCGGCTGAAGCCGCTCCCACAGAACAGCAGCTGACCTTAACAACACCCTCTTCAGCCCCGATTTCCTCCGGTGGCGCGAGTCAACGCATCGCCCTCGCGCCACGGTGACAGCTGTTTGGCGTACACCGACGGCCCGAGGCGAAAATGCGCGGCCTCGTGCAACGTCTCCACGAATGGCATATCCGCCGGATAGAGGCGATCGCCGCGCGGTCGCGGGCCAGATTTGGAGACATGTCCCCACAACGGGTGTCCCACCACTTCTTCTGCGACGGCAGCCGCCTCGATGAGCTTGTCCAGGTTGTATCCGGTTGCAATGCCCATCTCATGGCACAGGTCTACGAAGTCTTCGGTGGGCACATGGCCGGCGGCGCGGCCGTTGCCACAGTATGGGCAGCCACCCATGCCGCCGATGGATGTATCGAATTCGCGAACGCCCATCTGCAGCGCTTCGTAGTAGCTGGCGATGGTGGCGCCGCGCGCATTGTGCAGATGACAGTGAAAATCGGTGATCTCAGGCCAGCGTTCACGAATGGCCTGCAGCGTTTCGCGCACGAGGTGCGGCAGATTCCAGCCCATCGCTTCGACGAACGAGCAACGTCGCACCGTGAATCCGGCCGCGTGCCAGGTATCGATCATCAGCGCCAGCAGATCCAGCCGCTGCGTGAGTGAAAATGGTCCCTCGAAATTCGATCCGAATGGGTTACCCAGCGCCACGGCACCATATTCGGCGCCGGCCTCACGCGCGGCGGCAATGGTGGCACCCATGCCGGCGATCTGCTGCGCCTGGGTGCGGTTGTAGTTGCGACGCGCAAACGTATCGCACAGTTCCACGTGGGTGCCGAAGCGTTTGCGGCGCACGTCGAGCTTGGGGAAGTAGCTGTCGGCGCGCTCGAAGCCTTTGCGATTGAACACGGCCGCGGTGTAGGTGATGCCGGGTTTTGGTACGAAGCGCTGCGCGATCTCGTCGATGCACGCCATCTGCGGTGTCCATTTGGGATGCGCAAAGGAGCCGATCGAAATGATCTTTGCGCCGGTGTCGCCCAGCGCATCCAGCAGGCGCAACTTCGCATCAACGGAAATCGCCGCGCTCTCGATCTGCAGGCCCTCGCGCATGGTGTCGTCGGTAATCACAACGGATTTGGGTCGCTCGCTCATCACTCAATTCCTCCACGCTGATACCCGGACTTGTAGCAGGAGAATGTTGCGGCGTCGAATGGCGAGGCGGCGCCTGATGCAATCGCTCGGCTTCGACGTAGACTACATCGAATGAAATCCCGCTCCGCTGAGAGTCTGTTGCGCGCGTTATCCGGCGTCTATCTGCGACGCGCCATTGTCGTGTCCCTGGTGGTGGGCACCATCCTGAATCTGATCAATCAGTGGGATGCGTATTTCGGTGTCGCCCCCATCGCCTGGACACGACTGCTGCTGACCTATTGTGTGCCATTCTGTGTCGCGACCTATGGTGCGCACTCGGCATTTCAAGGTGACGCCCGCGATCGATCTTCAAACTAACTGCGAGGACTGAGCTTTGGCACATTTACAACCGCGTTCGACCGAAGAACTCACCGTGCTGGCACCTGTCCTGGAGGGCGTGCGCGCCGCGATGGGATTCGTGCCGAACAGCATGCTCACCATGGCCCACCTGCCGCAGTTGCCCATGGCGTTTTCGCTGCTGGCCAACGTCGCGTTCGGCGGCGACCTGCAGGGCCAACTCGCGAACTTCGCGAAAATTGCACCGCCCGCCACCGGCGCGCGGATCGAGGCAAAGCTGGTGCAGTTGATTGCACTGGCCAGCAGCCTGGCCGCGGGGTGTCGATATTGTCAGGCACACACCTCGCACAGCGCGCACCGGCTCGGCGTCGACGATCGGCAGATCAGTGAAATCCTGAGCTATCAAGCGAGTGATGCGTTCACGCCGGCCGAACGCGCCGCTGTTGCGTTGGCGTTCGCCGCGGGCGCTGTCCCCAATGAAAGCAGCGCCGCACATTTCGCGGCGCTGCGGTCGCATTTCGATGAAGGACAGATTGCCCAGATCGTGGCAGTGATCGCGTTGTTCGGCTTCCTGAATCGATGGAATGACACGATGGCCACGGCGCTCGAGGCGCAGCCCGCGGAATTCGCGCGCACCGAGCTGAGTACGCTGGGATGGGAACTCGGTAAGCACGCGGGCTAGACAGGGGTCGGAGTAAATGGTCGGAGGGGGGCCACCCACCCCAAACACACCACCCCACCCAACATGAGGGCCGGCAAACACACCACG
>JAQBCT010000402.1:0-4711 GCA_032124855.1 Gammaproteobacteria bacterium | reverse complement strand
TGCCGATGCGTCCCTCGAGCGCGCGAAACTCGTTCTGCAATTCAGATCGGGTGATGGGGTCTAGCGCGCCGAAAGGCTCATCCATCAGCAGAATCGGCGGGTCAGCGGCGAGCGCGCGTGCGACGCCGACGCGTTGCCTTTGCCCGCCGCTTAACTGACCGGGCCGGCGCGCCCCGAATTCATCCGGGGGCAGACCCACCATGTTCAGCAATCCGCGCGCGCGATTGCGGACTTCACCGGGCGGCCGTCCTTCCAGCGTGGGCACCAGCCCGACATTTTGCTCGACGGTGAAATGCGGGAACAGACCCGACTCCTGAATCACGTAACCGATGCGCCGCCGCAATCGAATGGGATTCCAGGCGCGCGTGGACCGGCCCTCCACGAAGATTTCCCCGCAGGTGGACTCGAGCAGCCGGTTGATCAATTTGAGCAGAGTAGTTTTTCCGCTGCCGCTGCGGCCCAGCAGCACCATGGTTTCGCCGCGCTCGACACGGATGGTGCATGGATGCAGCAGCACGCGGCCATTCGGCAATGCGTAACCAGCCGCGCAAAATTCGATCGCCGGGGCAGAGGCGGATTCAGCGCACACAAGGATAGAAGCCTAACGCGGCCTGCCGCGCCCGCCAAGCAAAATGCGCTGGCTTTTTGCGCGTATTTTTTGCATTCTCGGTTCCGCGCTTCACATCGGATCCGCAAACAGTGAATTCCCTGGTCGCCACAAGGCTGGTCTCCGGTGTCCGCGAGCAACTTCTGCATCGCCTGGCGGAAGCGCGCCGAATCGCGGACGAACTCTTCGCTGTCGTCAAGCCGGAAGCGATTTACGACCGGCCCATTGCCGAGCGGCACCGTATCATTTTTTATGTTGGCCATCTCGAAGCGTTTGATTGGAACCTGATCGGCAAGCAGGCGCTGGAATTGCCGGCGTTCGATGCCGCGCGTGACCACCTCTTCGCCTTCGGTATCGACCCGGTGGATGGGCAACTGCCCAGGGATCAGCAGTCCGATTGGCCAGCGCGCGCGCAGGTGCATGGGTACGTGCGCCGCGTGCGTGCCGAACTTGACGCCGCGGTGCTGCGCTCAAGCCTTGACGATTCTTCGCGCCCGCTGCTTCAGAATGGTTTTGTGCTGAAAGTCGCCATCGAGCACCGCTTGATGCATGCGGAAACGCTGGCCAATATGCTGCACCGGCTTCCCATTGAAAGAAAAATTGCCCCGGCCGCCGCCGCAACTTTCTTGCGTTCCGAGCCGGTGCGACAGGAGATGCTTCCCGTCCCCGCGGGTCACGCGACGCTCGGCCTGCGCCGCGATTCCGGCGCGTTCGGTTGGGACAACGAGTTCGATCAGCACCGCGTGTTTGTGCCTGCGTTCCGCATCAGCCGCTACAAAGTGACGAACGGCGACTTCCTACAATTTGTGCGCGAGGGCGGCTACAAGGATCGCGCTTTGTGGGCTGACCCTGATTGGGCGTGGAAGGAATCCGCCGGTATCGCGCATCCGCAATTCTGGGTACGCCGCGGCGCGGAGTGGCGATTCCGCACCATGTTTGCAGAAATTCCGTTGCCGACCGACTGGCCGGCGTTCGTCAGCCACGCGGAAGCATCCGCGTTTGCGCGCTGGTCCAGCAAGTCGTTGCCAAGCGAAGCGCAGTTCCATCGCGCGGCCTACGGCACTTCGACGGGCGCGGAGCGCGCGTTTCCGTGGGGCAGCGACGCCCCCGCCGCGCGCCACGGCAATTTCGATTTTGCGCGCTGGGATCCCGCACCGGTGAACGCTCATCCTGGGGGAGCAAGCGCATTCGGCGTGGAAGGCCTGCTTGGCAACGGCTGGGAGTGGACCTCTACGGTGTTTGCTCCATTCGACGGTTTCGAGCGCTTTTCGTTTTATCCTGGCTACTCGGCCGACTTTTTTGACGGGAAACACTACGTGATGAAGGGCGGCTCGATGCGCACGGCCGCGTGCATGCTGCGGCGTTCATTCCGCAACTGGTTTCAAGGGCACTACCCGTTTGTCTACGCGGGATTCCATCTGGTGGAGGCACAATGATGTCCCGTTCTCCGTATACGCAAAGCACCTCCGCAATCGCCTTTCGGGGCGTGGCCAGGGTGCCTTCGTCCGATTTTGCCAGCGACGTTCGTGAAGGCCTTGCGAAGCCGGGGCAGAAGGAACTGCTCTCGAAATATCTCTACGACGACGTTGGTTCCGCGCTTTTCGAAGTGATCACGCTGCTGCCAGAATACGGCCTGACGCGCGCCGGCGCACGACTCATGCGGCGCTACGCGGACGAAATCGTGGCGCGCATTCCGGATCGCGTGGTGGTGGCTGAACTTGGCAGTGGCAGTGGCAAGAAGACGCGTTGGATTCTCGAATCGCTTTCCCGCCGCCAACCGGTGAACTACTACCCGATTGATATTTCCGCAGCGGCGCTCCTGCAATCGCAACGCGAACTGGGCGATCTGCCCTCGGTGCACCTGGTGGGCTTCGAACGCGAATACCTGGATGGCCTGCGCGAAGTGACCGCGCGTCGCCGCGCGGGCGAGTGCATGCTGCTGTTGTTCCTGGGCAGCACCATTGGAAACTTCGAGCGCGAAGCGGGTCGAGCGTTCTTAAAGAAAGTGCGCGCAATTTTGCAGGAGGGTGACTATCTCCTGCTGGCCACGGATTTATTGAAGCCGGTTTCGCAGATGGTGCTGGCGTACGATGACTCCATCGGCGCCACCGCAGCGTTCAACTTGAACCTGCTGGCGCGCATCAACCGCGAATTGGGTGGCGATTTCGATCTGCGCAGGTTCCGGCATCAGGCGCGCTTCCACGACGAAAAGGGCCGCATCGAAATGCACCTGCTCTCCGAAGCGGACCAGACGGTGGAAATTCCCGGGGCCGGCATCTCCGTGCCATTCCGCAAAGGCGAAACGATTTGGACTGAAAGCTCGCACAAGTATTCGCTCGCTGAAGTGCAGGACATGGCTGCGGACACCGGATATGGCTGCGTGGCGCAGTGGGTGGATCAGGAATGGCCGTTCGCGCAAAACCTGTTTAAGGTTGCGTAGGGGCGGCTTCATGGGTCGATCTCTGGTGACGACGACTCGTGAGGTGTCTCGAGCGATTCGATGATAGCCGGGCTGCTCATCGTTGCGGTCTGCGCCTGGTCGATGAAATCGCGCTGATTGTCTTGCTGTTTCTTGACGCGGCGCAAATTGATCTGGACGTGCTGAGGGAGCGCCACATCTGGCCGCTTCGTATGCTGTTGATCGGTTTGCCACTGTCGATCTTGCTGGGCACGTTGGCGGCCTGGGCGTTTTTGCCCGGTTGGCCGATGGTCGCCGTAGCATTGGTCGCTGCGATCCTGGCGCCGACTGCCGCCCTTGGGCAAGCCGTGGTAACCAACGAGATCGTGCCGGCGCGGTCGCGGCGTTATCGCTGGCAGGTGGCGCATATCTGTGCGCCAACCTGGTCGGTGGCAATGGCTTAATCGGCGCCTTTATCGCTGGTTTGGTCCGCGCGGGCTCGCAACCGCGTTGTTTGCGCTGCTCGTCGTCGCGCAAATCGATGTCGAGCTCGGTGGATCGATTCTGGCGCTGGCCGTCAATGCAGTCTGGATCAGCGCGCTGCTGCACGGCGTCAGCGCGGCGCCTGGCGCGAAATGGTACGCCGCCCGGGTCAAAGCGATGGGCGCCTGCGCCGAGTCCCGGCACATCGATCAATCGGGGGAACGTTGATGAGCACGGAATTCATTATTCGACATTGCCCGCCCGAAGAGTTGGGCGGCGCCAGGGTGGTCGCGCACTCGCTCCTTCAGCTGCTGACGCGGGCGGCGCGGGCCAATCGGCCAGCCCAAGCTGACGACAGCCACGCTAGCCTGATGTGGGATAGCAAGCACCAGCAGTTCATGACACTGCCCTTGGCCGCCACGATCGGCGACTACCAACTTGGCTTATCGTTGCCTTCGTTAGACCGGCCGGTGGCACGCGTGACATGGATACGCGCAGGTGTGATCGAGGCGCAGCGGGACCCGAATGGCATCTCGAATGCCGCCGCACTTGTCTGGCTTGATGAGCTGCTAACCGGGGTGGGGTTGCAACCAGCAACACCCGTTGTATTGCCCTATGCGTTGCCGGCAGACGTTGAAAACGTCGATTTCTTCGAGATTAAAGCGCAGGCGGCGGCCCTGGCGTCACTGGCCGGATGGTTCGATTTCGCTGCATCGGTGTTGAGGGCTATGCGTGAGCGGCACAGTGGCATCAAACCCGGGGCCGGCCCCATCTGGGTGTGGCCTCATCACTTCGACATCGCCAGCTATATTCGGCTCAGTGACAGCGACGCCGATACGGCGCCCGGCATCGGCGTCGGGTTGTCGCCCGGTGACGAAAGCTACCATCAACCCTACTTGTACGTGAACCCATGGCCGCGACCCGATACGCGAGATCTACCCGATGCGCCGGCGCCGGGTCATTGGCACACGACGGGTTTTGTCGGCACGGTTGCGACGGCGCAAGAGCTTCTCGCGACACCTGAGCCATCGTCGGCAGCGGTTGCGTTTACCAATAACGCGGTGGCGTTAGCCCGCAACCTACTCGCCGCCTGATCAGCGGTCGCCGCCCCCACCAAAGAGCCGAAGCCCAGGCGCGCGACAGTCTGATGGAGGCTAGGGTCGGAATCGAACCGGCGTACACGGCTTTGCAGGCCGCTGCATGACCACTCTGCCACCTAGCCT
>JAQBCT010000401.1:0-6662 GCA_032124855.1 Gammaproteobacteria bacterium | reverse complement strand
TCTTCAAGCGCGTGGTCGAATTCCCACCCCTGCTTCCCATGGAAACGGAAAAGGCAGTCGTTCGAGCACAACCGCTCGATATCAACGACATCGCACGCAACGTCACAGAACTCGCTGGCGGACGCGCCGAGGTCAACGCGGTCACCGTGACACTGGATCTGTTCGAAGGCGGCGTCTCGGTGCGATCCGACGGTGATCGCATCACCCAGGTAATGACCAATCTCGTGCGCAATGCGATCGAGGCCATGCAGGAGGGCGGCACACTGCAGGTGGCCACCTACACCGGCGTTTATCGCGCGGGGCGAGCGGGTGTTGAATTCACCGTGCGCGATCAGGGGCCCGGATTGGCACCCGCGGTGCTCGAGCATCTGTACGAGCCGAAGGCATCGTCGAAGGGCGGCGATCACGCGGGTCTTGGGCTGCACATCACGGCGCGACTGGTGGCTGAACTGGAGGGTGCCATCGATGTGCGCACCGCGACCGGGCGCGGCACCGCGTTCTCGGTGTTTCTACCCAACCTCGAAGCCTGAATCTCAGGACACCGCGCGGATCATGTTGCGCGCGATGAGTGTCTGCTGAATCTGGCTCGTGCCCTCGTAGATGCGAAACAGTCTGACGTCTCGATAGAACCGTTCGATCCCGTAGTCTTCCATGTAGCCCGCACCGCCAAAGATTTGGACCGCGCGATCCGCCACCCGGCCGACCATTTCGGAGGCGAATAACTTGCAGCACGAGGCAAGCATCGTGACGGTTTCGCCCGCGTCGCGTCGGCGCGCTGCATCCAGCAACATACAGCGTGCGGCATACGCCTCCGTCTGACTGTCGGCAAGCATTGCCTGAATGAGTTGAAATTGAGCAATCGGTTGGCCGAACTGTTTGCGTTCACATGCGTAAGCGACGCTGTCGTGAATCAGCCGTTCGGCGCATCCCACGGCGAGCGCACTGAGGTGCAATCGCCCGCGGTCCAGCGTCTTCATCGCGGTGAGAAACCCTTTATTCAGCATGGCCGGGCCGCCCAACAATGCGTCGGCGGGTACCTGGCAATTCTCGAATATCACGTCACAAACATGGGCGCCCTGTTGGCCCATCTTCCGGTTCTTGGGTCCCAGTGCGATGCCGGGTGTCGCCGCATCGACGAGAAATGCAGAGACACCCCGTGAGTCGTTGGAATTCTCGAGTGTCCGGGCAAAAACGGTAAACAACTGCGCTTGCGGCGCATTCGTGATGAATCGTTTCGTGCCGTCGAGTACGAAACCATTCGCATTCGCCCGCGCGCGGGTCTGCACTGAGCCGGCATCCGATCCGGCGTCAGGTTCTGTCAGCGCAAAGGAACCGATGATTGCACCGCTGGCCATGCCGGGCAGGTACTGAGACTTCTGCGCGGCGGTGCCATCCATCACCAGGCCCTGCGAACCGATGCCATTGTTGGTACCGATGACCGAACGGAACGCCGGCGACGTCCAACCCAGTTCCATCACCACGCGGCATTCCTCTTCGGTATTCAGACCCAGGCCGCCGTAGGCGTCTGGAATGGTCATGCCGAACAAGCCGAGTTCGCGCATCTGCGCGACAACCTCTGGCGGGATCGCATCCTCTGCGGCCACCCGCGGCTCCAATGGCACAAGCTGTTGCCGAACGAATTTTCGCACGGTGTCCGTGAGTGCCTGCAGAGTCTCTGAATCGAGTGCCATGGCGGGTCTCCTTGGAAAGGCCGGCAGTCTAATCACAGCGTCGGCGCGATCCAACATTGCGGGGTCATGGGTGGTGCTTTAGGCTTCGCGCACTTCGTAACTCGAGCAGGAAAACCGGTGTGAGCCAATCGCGTGCGGGATTCGTATGGGACGATCCACTGCTGCTGGAAGACCAGCTCACCGGTGACGAACGGATGGTGCGCGATACCGCGCGCGACTATGCCCAGGACCGGCTCGCCTCACGGGTATTGAGCGCGAATCGCGAGGAGCGTTTCGATCGCGAGATCATGAACGAGATGGGTGCGCTCGGCATGCTGGGTGCAACGCTGCCCGCGAAATACGGCTGCGCTGAGGTGAACTACGTCAGCTACGGCCTGATGGCGCGCGAGGTGGAGCGCGTGGACTCGGGCTATCGCTCCGCCATGAGCGTGCAGTCCTCGCTGGTGATGCATCCGATCTACGCCTATGGCACCGAGGCGCAGCGCGAAAAATATCTGCCGAAGCTCGCAACCGGTGAGTGGGTGGGCTGCTTCGGGCTCACGGAGCCGGATCATGGCTCGGACCCAGGCAGCATGATCACGCGCGCCGAGCGGGTGGGCGACGGGTACGTCCTCAACGGCGCCAAAATGTGGATCACCAATTCTCCGATCGCCGATCTGGCCGTCGTGTGGGCCAAACTCGACGGCGTGATCCGCGGCTTCGTCGTGGAGCGCGGGGCACGTGGCTTCAGCACGCCCAAGATCGTAGGCAAGATGAGCCTGCGGGCATCCGTCACCGGAGAGATTGTCCTGGAGGATGTTCATGTTCCGGCCGACGCGCTTTTGCCCAACGTCAAAGGCCTGGCCGGACCGTTTGGTTGTTTGAATCGCGCACGCTATGGCATCGCCTGGGGCGCGATGGGTGCCGCGGAGTTCTGCTGGCACGCTGCGCGCAGTTATACGTTGGAGCGCAAGCAGTTCGGCCGGCCGCTCGCGGCCAACCAGCTCATCCAGAAGAAGCTGGCCGATATGCAGACAGAGATCACGTTGGGCCTGCAGGTATGCCTTCGCGCGGGGCGCTTGCTCGACGAAGATCGCCTCGCTATTGAGAATATTTCTCTGATCAAGCGCAACAATTGCGGCAAGGCATTGGATATCGCCCGCATGGCGCGCGATATGCACGGCGGCAACGGGATCTCCGATGAATTCCATGTCATCCGGCACGTGATGAATCTGGAGACGGTCAACACCTACGAAGGCACACACGACATTCATGCGCTGATCCTCGGTCGTGCCCAGACCGGGCTGCAGGCGTTCAGCGCCGAGTAGTGGCATCACCGCGGCGTCACAGCGTCGCGGCTTGAGTAGTTCACTTTGATGCTCCTGCACTATTGGATAATGGATCCTTCGTGGATGCGCTTGGGAATCTAACGATTCGGCTTGTATCGCGTCGCGCGCCGCTCTAACTTCATGTTCCCCCCTCGTTGTATGCGGGGCCCAACAATTCTCTACGGGGGAGTGATCATGATCCGAGTTCTTATCGTGGACGATCATCGGCTAGTGCGGATCGGGCTGAAGCGAATGCTGACCGATCTGCATGGCATCGCGGTCGTGGGTGAAGCTGATTCGGGTGAGCGCGCGCTGCTTACCGCGCGCGAGCTCAAACCCAATGTCGTCTTGATGGATTTGCGAATGCCGGGCATCGGCGGCCTTGAAGCCACACGCCGGCTGCAACGCGTCGACGCGGGCATCCGCGTCCTGATCGTCACGGCGTGCGACGGTGAGCCTTACCCCGGGCAGGCGATGAAGGCCGGTGCCTCGGGCTATGTCACCAAAGGCGCCAGCGCCGATGAACTGGAGACGGCCATCCGGCGCGTTTTTCTAGGCCATCGCTACATGTCGGACACCGTTGCGCAACAGGTAGCGCTACGCTCCTTTGAAGAAACGCCGGAATGTCCGTTCGAGCAGCTGTCGAACCGCGAGATGCAGATCACACTGATGGTGGTGGGGTGCCGGAAGGTACAGCAGATCTCGCGCGATCTGCATCTGAGTCCCAAGACCGTAAACAGCTATCGCTATCGCATCTTCGAAAAACTCTGCGTGGCGAGCGATGTTGAACTGGCCCTGTTAGCCGTACGCCACGGTGTGGTCGAGGATGTTCAGGTTGGCTTGCCGCTCGCGTGCGAGCGCGCGGAGGCAGCGGTACTGATGTCTGCTTGACGGCCCCGAGGGTGGTGTCTAGGGTCCGCGAATGCGCGAATCCGAAACTGCATTCGAAGCCGAGACATTTCTAAAGCGCCTGCCGCAGAAGCCGGGTGTCTACCAGATGTGCGATGCCGGTGGCGCGGTGCTGTACGTGGGCAAGGCGCGCAATCTCAAGAGTCGCGTGACCAGCTACTTTCGTGCGTCCGGGCTCAGCGCGAAGACCATGGCGCTCGTCGCGCGCATCGCGGATATCCGAATTACGCTCACCGCCAGTGAAACCGAGGCGCTGCTGCTCGAGCAGAGTCTGATCAAGAAAATTCGGCCGCACTACAACGTCGCGTTGCGCGACGACAAATCGTATCCGTACATCTATCTCACGGACCATGCATTCCCCAGACTGACCTTTCATCGCGGAGCCAAGCGCAAAACCGGTCGCTACTTCGGCCCGTTCCCCAGCGCGAGTGCGGTGCACGACAGTCTCAATATCCTGCAAAAGCTATTTCAACTGCGGCAGTGCGAGGACAGCTATTTCAAGAATCGATCGCGACCGTGTCTGCAACACCAGATCGGTCGCTGCACTGCACCGTGCGTCAACCGCGTAACGCCCGCTGCATACGCTGATGATGTTCGTCATGCGGTGATGTTCCTCGAGGGCCGCAACGCCGACATCCTGGATGAGATGAAACAGACGATGGAGTCTGCGGCGGAACGCCTCGAATTCGAAAGAGCGGCCAAATCCCGCGACCAGATCGCGCAGCTGCGCAAAGTGCAGGAACAACAGTACGTCCACAGTGCCAGCGGCGACGTGGATGTATTCGCCGTCGCGTTGGGCTCGGGTAGCGCGTGCGTGCAGGGCGTCTTCATCCGAGGAGGACGATTGCTGGGTCACCGCACGTGGTATCCACGCAACGAGCTGGCGGTGGAGGCGGCGGACCTGCTCGACGCCTTTCTCAGCCAGTACTATTTTTCTGGCACGCAACGCGAAATTCCCAAGGCAATTGTTCTGAGCCATGCGATCAGCGATGCCGAACTGATTGCGGCTGCGCTGCGCGAGGCTTGCGGCCACCGTGTGGAGATTACTTCCGGCGTGCGGGCGCTGCGCGCCCGATGGCTCGCCATGGCGCTCGAGAATGCACAACTGGCCCTGGATACCTATCTTGCCGACAAGACCAACATGTTGGCGCGATGCGTTGATCTGCAGGAGGCGCTGGACCTGGAGGAAGTGCCTGGGCGCCTCGAATGTTTCGACATCAGCCATTCCAGTGGCGAAGCAACTGTCGCCTCCTGTGTCGTATTCGATCGCAACGGGCCGCTGAAATCGGACTACCGACGTTTCAACATCGATGGCATCGCAGCGGGTGATGACTACGGTGCGATGAACCAGGCGCTGCGGCGCCGCTATGAGCGGCTCAAATCGGGCGATGGCCAGCTTCCGGATCTACTCGTCATCGATGGTGGCCCCGGGCAACTCAACCAAGCCCGCGCGGTACTCGCGGATTTGCAGATCACCACCGTGCAGATGCTCGGCATCGCGAAAGGCACCACACGCAAGCCGGGTCTGGAAACCATCTATCTCGCGGACGCGGGCGAAGTGCCGATCGCGCCACACAGCCCCGCAATGCATCTGTTGCAACACATCCGGGACGAGGCACACCGTTTCGCCATCGCCGGACACCGTGCGCGTCGCGGCAAGACGCGGCGCAAATCCGAATTGGATGGAATTGCCGGTGTGGGTCCAAAGCGACGTCGCGAGCTTCTGCGTCATTTCGGCAGCGCCGCGGCAGTGCGTGGCGCCAGCCGCGAAGAAATTGCTAAAGTGCCAGGTGTCAGCCGCAAGCTGGCCGAAGATATTTATGCTGCGCTACACGTCGACTAGCGCAGTCCGTAGAATGCCTTCGCGTACCTGTCATGCGTCGTCTGCGTCATGAATATCCCAACCCTCGTCACGGTACTGCGCATCGCACTGATTCCAGTGTTCGTTACGGTGTTCATGCTGCCAGGTCGGTGGACGAATATTTTCGCGGCGGCGCTGTTCGGCCTGGCCGCATTGACTGACTGGCTCGACGGCTATCTGGCCCGCCGTCTGTCACAGATGACGCGCTTTGGCGCCTTCCTCGATCCTGTTGCGGACAAATTGGTGATCGTGAGCGCCATCGTGTTGCTGGTGGGTAGGCATGGCGATCTTTGGTTGACGCTGCCGGGCCTGGTCATTGTCGGCCGGGAAATTGTAGTGTCATCGTTGCGTGAGTGGATGGCTGAGATGAACCGTCGCGGTGTCGTAGCGGTGAGCCAGCTGGGAAAGCTGAAGACTGTCATGCAAATCACGGCGATTCTCGTGTTGTTGACGTTCCCACCCGGCTCGGACCCGCGCCTCGTACTGCTCGGCTACATCCTGCTCTACGGTGCCGCCGCGATGACACTGCTGTCGATGGCTATGTACCTTCGCGCGGCGTGGCCGTCGCTGCGTGCCGGACTCGATGGCGACTGAACAGCGATGACCGCCGCGCTGCGGTTCGAGTAGAATGCGCGGCTCTTCGGCTGGGTGGCAGAGTGGTCATGCCCGCGACTGCAACTCGCGTTACATCGGTTCGATTCCGTTCCCAGCCTCCATTAGCCTTTCTGACCGCGTCCGACTCTGTCTCAAAAACGCCAGTTATATTACAAATAATCAACACCTTACGATACTATTCTGTTTGATTTGTTCTGTAGCTGTTCATTGACAGCTTCGACCAAACGGGGGTAACTTTCGGGGTAACTCGCCTGGACCTCAAAAAAAGTTACCCCATGT
>JAQBCT010000400.1:0-6161 GCA_032124855.1 Gammaproteobacteria bacterium | reverse complement strand
GCTGTGGTGGCTGCTGGCGGGTGGACTCTGCTACACCGCCAGCGTGCCGTTCTTCGCACTGGACGACCGCATTCGCTACGGTCATTTCGCATGGCATCTGTTCGTGATCGCCGGCAGCGCGTGCCACTTCGTCGCGGTGTTGTACTACGCGGCGTGACCTGTGGGAGGGGTTCAGAGGGTGTCGTAAAGGTCCGATTGGAACTTGTGGGAGCGCCTTCAGGCGCGATTCACTCTCATGGAATCGGACAGCTGATCGCGGCTGAAGCCGCTCCCACAGGCTAGCGGGGCACTTTAACAACGCCCGCTTCAGCTCCGATCTTTGTCGCCGGCTCCTCGAACAGGAATCGCGGCTGAAGCCGCTCCCACGTGCGCCCTACCACGTATCGACGTTGCGGCGCTTTTTGCCCTGCCGCGGCGGCGGTGGCGCGATGGCGTCCAATGCCTGGCTCACCCAGCGTCGCGAATCGGCTGGGTCGATCACATCGTCCACGGCAAACGACACGCCGGAGTGCAGCGCCTTACCGCGTTGATAGGCGGCCTCCACCAGATCGTCGTAGCGCTGTTTGCGTTGCTGCGCATCTTCCATTGCCGCCAGCTCGTTGCGAAAGCCCAGCTTCACCTGACCCTCCAGACCCATGCCCCCGAACTCGGCCGTTGGCCAGGCAATGGTGAACATGGGTTCCTTCATCGAGCCGCCCGCCATGGCCTGCGCACCCAGCCCGTAGGCTTTGCGCAACACGATGGTCAGCAGCGGCACCGTGAGGTTGGCGCCGGTGACGAACAGGCGACTGCAATGTCGCACCAGGCCCGTGCGTTCGATCTCCGGGCCTACCATCATTCCGGGTGTGTCGCACAGCACCAGCACGGGCACGTCGAAGGCGTCGCACAACTGCAGAAAACGCGCGGCCTTGTCGGAGCCGTCGCTGTCGATGGCACCGGAGAGAAACTCCGGGTTGTTGGCCAGCACGCCGATGGGACGGCCGTCGATGCGGATGAACGCCGTCACCATACCCAGCGCGAACTTCGGGCGAAGCTCCAGCACGCTGCCGGCATCGGCCATCGTGTCGATTACCTTGCGCACGCTGTACATGCGCAACCGGTTCTCCGGAACGATGTTGCGCAGCGCGCGCTGATCGGTGAATTCACCGGGCGTGGTGCGGCCCTGAAAGTAGGACAGATATTGTTTGGCAACAGCGACAGCTTCCGCTTCGTCTTCCACCGCCACATCGACCACACCGCTCTTCATCTGCACGTCGAGCGGACCGATTTCCTCCGGACGGAATACGCCCAGCCCGCCGCCTTCAATCAGCGCCGGCCCCCCCATGCCGATGTTGGCGTCGCGCGTTGCGATGATCACGTCGCAACAGCCGAGCAAAGATGCGTTGCCTGCGAAGCAGAAGCGCGACGTGATGCCCACCAGCGGCACCAGGCCACTGAGGCGCCCCATGCTGGCAAACGTCGGTGTATCCAGCGGCCGATACGCGGAATCGTCGCGCCCCTGTCCCGCGGACGTGGTGCTTGCACCGCCCTCGCGTTTGCCGCCGGTGCCCGCGCGACCGCCGCCGCCCTCGGCGAACAGCACCACCGGCAGGCGCCACTTCTCGGCCAGCTCCAGCATGCGGTCGGTCTTCGGATGATTGATCGCACCCTGCGTGCCGGCCAGCACGGTGTAGTCGTAGGCCATCACCACACAGCGTGCCACCTGCTTGTCGAACAATTCGCCGTTCACGCCACCGATGCCGGTGACCATGCCGTCGGTGGGGAATTTGCGGATCACTTCTTCGCGCGGCAATCCGGTGCCGGGCGTCAGCACCAGCGAGCCATACTCGGCGAACGAGTCCGCGTCGCATAGATCGTCGATATTTTCCCGCGCCGTGCGTTGGCTGGTTTTGCGGCGTTTGGCGACGGCGTCGGGGCGTGCCGCATCCAGGGTGATGGCGTGGCGCGCGTGTACTTCGGCGACGTCGGCGCGCACGTGATCCAGATCGACGGCCTCGGCGACATCATCACCGTCGTCCTGATGTTCGCTGGCTTCAATCAGTGCCAGTACGTGCCCTTCCAGCACGGTGTCGCCGCTCGCTACGGTGAGCTCGCGCAAGGTGCCGCCCACCGTCGCACGAATCTCGTGCTCCATCTTCATGGCTTCCATCACCAGCACGAGCTGACGCCGTCGCACTGCATCACCCTTCGCTACTTCGATGCTGACGATGGTGCCCTGCATGGGTGCATTGAGCGTGACGGCGCCGTCGCGCAGGGTCTCTGTGACCGATTCGCGCCGCGTGACGCCACCACCCCCAGCCGATTTGCCGTAGGCGAGCACGGCGAGCGGATCGGCGGTGTCCACTTTCACGCCGGTGCTCGCAGCGCCCTTCGACGTTGTCTCAGTGGCGAAAAAACGCGCCGGTCGCGCCGGGGCATCGATCAGTTCCGCAAGATGCTCGTCGATAAACCGCGTGGAAATATTCATCTCCGCCAGATGCGGATGGGCGAGCGTGCTGCGCAGAAAGCCGATGTTGGTTGCTACACCCTCGATGCGAAAGTCGGCCAGCGCACGATCGCTGCGCTGCATCGCGGTGGCGAAGTCGGTGGCCGCGTGCACGATGACTTTGGCCAGCAGTGAATCGAAATTGGCGTTGGTGGTGTAGCCGGTGTAACCGAACGTATCCACACGAATCCCTGGCCCGGACGGCGGATCGAAGGCTGCGAGCACACCGCCTGATGGTTTTGTGGTGCCGTCGCGTTGCTGCGTTTCCATGTTCACGCGCGTCTGGATGGCGTAGCCGTGCGGCGCGGGGGTTGCATCGCAACGCAGTTCCGCCAGCGATTTGCCGCGCGCCAGTTGCAGCTGCAGCTGCACCAGATCCACGCCGGTGACGGTTTCCGTGACGGTGTGTTCCACCTGCAGGCGGGCATTGGCCTCGATGAAGTAGAACTTGCCGGTATCTCGATCGAGCAGAAACTCGAACGTGCCGAGGCTTTCATAGTGCGCTGCGCGCGCAAGGCGCAGCGCCGCTTCGACGAGCTCGGTGCGCAGCGCAGCGGCAAGCGCCGGCGCTGGTGCGATCTCGATCAGCTTCTGGTGGCGCCGCTGAATGGTGCAGTCGCGATCCCCGAGTGCCACCACGTGGCCGGTGTGATCCCCCGCGATCTGAATCTCGATGTGGCGCGCATTGCCGATGAGCCGTTCGACGTACACGTCGCCATTGCCGAAGGCCGCGCGCGCTTCCGATTGCGCGCGTTGGTAGGCCGCGTCGATTTCGCCGGCCGCATTCACCACACGCATGCCGCGTCCGCCACCGCCGCTGACGGCTTTGATGATCATCGCAGCGCCGGCAGGTAGTGCGGCGAAGAATGCCCGTGCGCGCTCAACATCGACCGCTTCGGAAATGCCAGACACGATAGGGACGTGCTGAGCATCTGCCAGCTCGCGGGCACGCGCTTTGTCGCCGAACAGCGCCAGAATTTGCGGTGTGGGTCCAACGAAACGAATGCCGGCGTCGGCGCAGCGACTGGCGAAGGCGGCGTTCTCGCTGAGGAATCCATAGCCCGGGTGGATGGCGTCGCAGCCGTGCTGTCGTGCCAGCGCGATGACGCTTTCTCCATCGAGGTATGCGCGTGCGCCCACGCCGTCGAGCGGCGCGCAGGCGTCGGCCTTGCGGATGTGCAGGCTGCGCTCGTCGTCGCGCGAATAGATGGCGACGGTTTCGATGCCGAGATCCGCCGCGGCACGGGCGATGCGGATGGCGATCTCGCCACGATTTGCGATCAATAACTTCATGGATTTCTCACGATGGTCGAACGGACGGGTCGAGCGAACCGAAAATATGCCACACGACACTAGCGCAGCGGAACCGATACGGGTGCTGCATCGCTACAATCAGATCTTGACGTAGGGGGCGGAACTTCATGCAGGCGTTGGCGGGGATTCGTGTTCTGGAGATCGGCGCTGGCGAGGCCATCGGTCTCGCCGCTGTCGTATTTGCCGATTTTGGTGCGCAGGTGATCCGCATCGATGGGCAGCCGCGCGATGCGCTGGACGGCGCGCCGCGATATGAGGTGCTGCTGCGCCGCTCCAAGCAATTGCATGAAGTGCGGCTGGAGGATTGGTCGGGTGATGCGCTGGAGCGGCTGATCAGCGGCGCAGATGTGGTGCTCACGCAGGGCGATGCGCTGTGGCAGAGCCATTCCGGTCTGCCGCGGGATCTGCATGCGGTGGGTGCCGGCGTGCACTGTCACGTGGCGGGATTGGAGTCGGAGTTTGCCGCGTGTCCCGCGCAGGAGAGTGTGGTTGCCGCACACATCGGGCGGATGCAGGCGTTTGCGATGCTCGCCGATGCGGCAGAGGGCGATCGTCCCGTGTATGCGGCATTGCAGGTGGCGACCCATGCCACCGCGATGTCGGTGGTGGCGGGTTGTGTGGCTGCGTTGCTGCGTCGCCACGAAACCGGCGTCGGTGCTTATCTGATGACGAGTCTCGAGCGAGGCCTGCAGCCGTTTGATATGGGTGCGTCGCTGCAGCTGCAGTTGCAAGGCGAACTGCCGGGCGTCGGGCGAGCGCTGCCGTTTTTGAACTACCACCCGGTGCAGTGCCGCGACGGCGCGTGGTTGCAGCTGGGCAACCTGTTGCCCCATCTATTGGGTAGTTTCTTCGAAGTGGCCGATTTGACCGCAGCAGCCCCGGCAGCTGAGCGCACCAACCCCCTCGTCTGGGATGCGCCGACGCTGGAAATCTTTCGCAGCCGCATGCTGACGCGGATGCGAGAGCGCGACTGCGCTGACTGGATGGCGCGCTTCGTCGCCAACGGCAGCATTGTGGCGCATCCCTACCAGTCCACCCAGTCCGCGCTCGACGATCCAGATATCGTAGCCAACGGGCATGTGGTGGCGATCACGGATCCCTGGGTGGGTGAAACGCGTCAGCTGGGCCCGCTGGCGCGATTCTCGAAGACGCCGGCGCAGCCGCGCGCGCCAACGATCACGCGCGAGGCGTGGCCGGCGACATCCGCAGCGCAGCGTGCTGCTGTCGGCGATGCTGCGCGGGCACCGCTTGAGGGATGCACGGTGGTTGAATTCGCAACCATCATTGCGGCCCCACTGGGCGCGGCTTTGCTCGCCGATCTGGGTGCGCGTGTGATCAAGGTGGAAACACCAGAGGGCGATCCGTTTCGCGCCATGGGCGGCGGGGTAGGTGCACAGCGGGTGAACGGCGGCAAGGAAAGCATTGCGCTGGATCTGAAAGACCCGCGGTCAAAACCGATCGTGCGCGGCCTTCTCGAGTGTGCGGATATCGTGATTCACAACTTCCGTCCCGGTGTGCCGGAACGGTTGGGCATTGGTTACGACGCCGCATCCGCCGCCAATCCGCGCGTGGTCTATCTCAGCGCCAACGGTTATGGCGCGCTGGGGCCGGGCGCGTTGCGGCCCTCGACACATCCCATTCCCGGCGCCGCCCTGGGTGGTGCGCTGTGGCAGTTCGGTGGGGAAGCGCCCGCTGAAGCGCTGGATGAAACATCGCTGCGCGAAACCGCGCGCCGCCTGTTAGTCGCGAACGATGTGAATCCGGATCCGAACACGGCCGTTGTCATCGCGGCGAGCGCATTGATCGGTCTGTGGGCGGCGCGCGTGCATGGCGTGGGTCAGGCATTGCAGACCGATATGTTTGGCGCCAATGCATGGGCCAACTGGGACGACTTTCTGAGCTACGCGGGGAAGTCGCCGCGGCCGATGCCGGATGCGCAGCTGCTCGGTCTGCACGCGCGCCATCGGCTGTACCGGTGTTCCGAGGGTTGGGTATTCCTGTCGATCACCACGCAATCACAATGGCAGCGGTTCGTGGATCTGACCGGCCACGATGCTGCGGATGTTTCCGCAGCGGGCCTGGCACGTACGTTCCTGCAGCGCGCCGCCGATGCGTGGATGCAATTGCTGCTGAGTGAGGGCATTGGTTGTACGCGCGCGGACGGTTGCTTGCCAGGGCAGTGGTATGCGCAGCACGCGCGCAACATGGCAGTTGTGAGTCAGCGCAGCCTCGGCACGTTCAAACGCCACGGGCCCCAGATCGAAACCGTTGGCGCGCCGGCAGCGTTGCGCGCCGCACCCGATACGGGTGAGCATTCGGTGGCGCTTGCGCGGGAGCTGGGTTGCAGCGACGAGCTGATCGA
>JAQBCT010000399.1:0-14808 GCA_032124855.1 Gammaproteobacteria bacterium | reverse complement strand
CCGGGCGCCGACATCATCTTTGACGTGAAGTGCAGTCGGCACCTCAACTCACTCATCAGTGAATACGGCGGCCGCCCGATCATGTGGCGCACTGGCCACTCGCATATGAAGGCGAAGTTGAAGGAAACCGGCGCGCTGCTTGCAGGTGAGTTCAGTGGCCATATCTGTTTTGGCGAGCGCTGGTACGGCTTCGATGACGCCCTCTATAGCGCCGCGCGCCTGCTGGAAATCGCCGGCGGTGAGGCGAAATCCGTGAGCCAGTTGTTCGACGAGTTTCCGGTTTCGTTCAGCACACCCGAAATCAAAGTACAAACTACCGAATCAGCTAAATTCGCAATCATGGAGAAGCTTGCAACGAATGGTCGCTTTGGCGATGGCACGTTGACCACGATTGACGGGATCCGGGTCGACTATCCGGATGGCTGGGGGCTCATACGCCCATCCAATACGAGCCCCGTACTGACACTTCGCTTCGAGGCGGACGGGCAAAGCGTGCTTGATCGGATCCAGAAGGTCTTTCGCGACGAGCTCAAGAAGATCGACCCGAAACTCACGTTTTAGCCTGAGGAACCGATGCCAATTTCATCGACCGAAGCGGTGAGCATCGCCAGCGTACTCACGGAATCGCTTCCCTATATCCGCAAGTTTCACGGTTCCACGATCGTCGTGAAATACGGCGGCAACGCCATGATCACCGACGAACTCACGCAGACGTTTGCGCGCGATATCGTGCTCATGAAGTTGGTGGGAATGAACCCGATCGTCGTCCATGGGGGCGGGCCGCAGATTGGCGAACTACTGGATAGGCTCGGCATCCCGACGCGATTCGTGGACGGAATGCGTGTCACTGACGCAGCTACCATGGACGTCGTCGAAATGGTGCTTGGCGGCCTCGTGAATCAGGACATCGTGTCGCTGATCAATGCGGTCGGCGGGCGTGCAGTGGGCATCACCGGCAAGGATGGGCAACTGATTCAGGCGAAAAAATTGCGCATCCGGCGCGACTCGCCCGAACTCAAGGCCCCAGAAATCATCGACATCGGCAGCGTGGGTGAAATCGAAGCAATCAACCGCGCGGTGGTCGACACGTTGATTGGCAGCGGCTTCATTCCCGTGATAGCGCCCATCGGTGTTGGCGCCCATGGCGAGTCGTACAACATCAATGCCGATACAGTGGCTGGGAAATTGGCGGAGCATCTCAACGCCGAAAAATTGATGTTGCTCACCAACACAGCGGGGATTCTGGATAAGTTCGGCAACACGCTCACGGGGCTGCTGCCGGCGGACATCGACGGTCTGATCGCCGACGGAACCATTCATGGCGGCATGCTGCCGAAGATCCGCTGCGCGATCGATGCCGTCACTGCGGGCGTGCGTAGCGCCCATATCATTGACGGCCGCATTCGCCACGCGGTGCTGCTGGAAGTGTTCACCGACACCGGGGTTGGCACGGTCATTAACCGGCCATCCCCATGACGCGCACCGACCGCCGCCAACAGATTCTGGAAGCCTTCGCGTTGATGCTGGAGGAGAGTCCAGGCTCCCGGATCACCACGGCCGCGCTGGCCCGTCATGTGGGTGTTTCCGAAGCGGCCCTCTACCGGCACTTCCCGAGCAAGGCGAAGATGATCGAAGGCCTGATCGAGTTCATGGAAGCGAGCGTATTCACGCGCATCACGCGGATTCTGGAGGAGGAAATCTCGTCCGAGGGCCGGTGTCGGAATCTGCTGTGGCTGTTGTTGACGTTCGCCGAACGCAATCCGGGATTTGCCCGGTTGCTGGCAGGCGATGCGCTGCAAGGCGAAACCGAGCGACTGCGCCTTCGCATGCGTCAGTTTTTCGATCGGCTCGAAACTCAGCTGCGACAGATTCTTCGTGAGGGCGGCGCGCGCGGCGACTTCGACGAAGGCACGCCGCCACACGCGGCAGCCAGCCTGCTTCTGGCAGTTGCAGAAGGCAGAATCAATCAGTTTGTGCGCAGCGAATTCAAATCGAAGCCCACGCTGGACTGGACAGCCCACTGGTCGACGCTAACAAGCGCGCTCTTTCGCGCGCCAGCGTAATCAGCTGGCCGGGGTGGTTACTGCGGCTGTGGCCGCGGGTGCGCCAAACAGTTCCTCGAACCGTTCGAGATCATGCTGAAACTGCTCGCGGGTCTGTTGTTGTTCGAGTTGGCGCATCTCGATTTCGCGCTCCTTGTCGCCAATCTGCGCAGTCAGAATTTCCAGATTCTGGAGGATCTCCGGCGACGGCAATAGACCGGCGCGCTCGCGATTCGCGGCCTGCTGCTCGAGATTCTCCTTCTGCAGTTTGAGGCGCACGATATTCGACTTGGTGATGCCGATGGCGGTATCGAAGGATTGTACCTTGCGCTCACGCGCCTCAATGATGTCGGCAGACGACGCGTATAATTGAGCCAACTCTTCGTCACGGTGCGCGCGCGCGAGACGCCCCTCTTCGGCCGCCTTTTCTTCCGCGAGCTGCTTTTCACGCGCCACGATTTCGACGGGGGTCAGTTGCCGCGGTACGACGCGCAAGACCGTGCCGGCTTCATCGAGAACGGTATAGCCCTTGTACACGAGATTGGGCGGGATGGAATGTCCAAGCACGACCACGCCGTCTTCGTTTTCGTAGCGATACAGCTCGACGGTCGCGGCATGCGCCACGGCGCAGAAGGCACAACCGAGCGCTACGATGGAAAGTATTCTAGTCACGCGACGCAGTGATCCCGCTGATAAGCACGAATGTCCGCCAGAGAATCCGCATAGTCCGATCGTGTGTCAAGGAACGCAATCACATCATCCAGGGTTGCGATGGAACGTACCGGCGCACCGACCGCAGCCGCCATGCGCATAACTGCTGTCTCGCCCGGCGCCACCGCCTCCTGGCGATCCAGGGCCACCAGTATTCCCGCCAACTCAGCGCCAGCGCCGGCCACCGTCTGCACTGCTTCACTGACAGCCGTTCCAGCGGTCATCACGTCATCCACGATCACCACCTTGCCGCGCAGCGGTTGACCGATCAGCGCCCCACCTTCGCCGTGTTGCTTGGCTTCTTTGCGGTTGAACGTCACGCCAACGTTGCGATGATGTACCTGTTGCAGCGCCACGGCCGTGGCCACTGCAATCGGAATGCCTTTGTAGGCAGGTCCGAACAACACATCAAACGCCAACCCCGCGCCAACCAGCGCATCAGCGTAGGCGCCGCCCAGCGCAGCAAGTCCTGCTCCGTCGGAGATTGAGCCCAGGTTGAAAAAGTAGGGGCTGCGACGACCCGATTTCAGCGTGAAGTCACCAAATCGCAGCACACCATATTCGATCATCTTCGCAATGAAGGCCGCACTCTGCCTCATGATTGCAAAGCGGCGCGCTGCAGCTCGAACAATCGCGCAGCACCGCCGCGAGCCAGGTCCAACATCGCGGCCAACTCGGTGTCGTCGAACGGTTCGCGTTCGGCGGTGCCCTGTACTTCGATGAAGCCGCCGGCTTCAAGCATCACCACGTTCATATCCGTAGCGGCCGAGGAGTCCTCGGCATAATCCAGATCCAGTACCGGCGTTCCCGACCAGACGCCTACTGAGACCGACGCCACCAGATGTTTCATTGCGCGCGCCACATCGACCCCAGGCATGCTTCGCACCGCGTCCATCAGCGCCACGCAACCACCGGTGATCGAGGCCGTTCGTGTACCACCGTCGGCCTGAATGACGTCACAGTCGATGCGTACCGTGCGCTCCCCGATGCACTTGGCATCCACCGCTGCGCGCAGTGATCGGCCAATCAAGCGTTGAATTTCGACCGTTCGACCGTTCTGTTGACCGCGCGCCGCCTCACGGTCGGAGCGCGTGTGCGTGGCACCCGGCAGCATGCCATATTCGGCCGTTACCCAGCCGCGACCTGCGCCGCGCATGAACGGCGGCACGCGATCCTCGACACTCGCAGTGCAGATCACGCGCGTCTCGCCAAACTCGACGAGTACCGATCCCGCGGCGTGTTTGGTGAAATGGCGTGTGATGCGCACCTCACGTAGTTCGTTTGGCGCACGACCACTCGGGCGTTGGGCTTCACCCATTTCTATCTCCACAAATTTGCGAGCGCGGATTATACGCGCGCTACCGCGACCATGCCGACGCTGGGTTAGAATGCCGCGAAATTCCGACGGGTTCGCCATGGCGATGATTAACAGCATGACCGCGTTTGCGCGCATCGACGCGCCACTCGACAAAGGCTCCCTGCAATGGGAAATCCGCTCGGTGAACCATCGCCACCTGGAACCGCAATTTCGATTGCCAGAGGCTTTTCGGGACCTTGAAATACCCCTGCGCGATCTGGTTCGATCGCGGCTTAAACGAGGCAAAGTCGATAGCACACTGCGACTCGCCTCTGCAGCGTCGCCCCGGCTGGAAATCGATCACGCCGCCCTGCGCCAGCTACTTGCGACGCTTGATCAGTTGCGCGGCCACATCGCAGATGTGGCGCCGGCCAGCGCCCTCGAATTGTTGCGCTGGCCTGGCGTGCTCACAGAACCGCCTGCAGACACCGAATCGGCCAAGGCTGAGGTGCTGCGCACCTTCGAAGTAGCGCTGGAGGCACTGGAGGGTCATCGCGGCCGCGAAGGTGCAATGCTTGGCACCCTGATCACAACCAAGCTCACCGAGATCGAACACCTCGTGGCACAACTGCGGCCCGTCGTTGCCGGCCTGCCAGGTCAACAACGCCTGCGCCTGCAAGCACGACTTGCCGATTTGGCGGTGAATGTCGACAACGATCGGCTGGAGCAGGAGGTCGCATTGCTTGCGCAGCGTAGCGATGTCACCGAAGAGCTAGACCGCCTGGACATTCACGTCGCGGAGGCGCGCAACAATCTCGCCGGGCCAGGACCGCATGGTCGACATCTCGACTTCCTGCTGCAGGAGCTGAATCGCGAAGCCAATACACTCGCATCAAAGTCGGTTCTGGCGGAGATCGCGCAGCGCTCTATTGAATTAAAAGTGATCATCGAGCAGATCCGGGAACAGGCCCAGAACATCGAATGACACCGCTGCCAACGAGTAACGGGCTGCTTTTCGTCATCTCCGCCCCGTCTGGGGCCGGCAAGACCAGCATCGTCAATACGCTGGTCGCGGACGATCCCAATGTCGTGGTGTCCGTATCGCATACCACGCGACCCCGGCGGGGCAATGAGCGCGATGGCGAAGACTACTATTTCGTCGATTTGGCTCGCTTCAGCGCCATGCGCGCCGCGGGCGAGTTCTTCGAATTCGCCGAGGTTTTCGGCAATCTCTACGGCACTTCCCGCCGCGCAGTGGAACGCGAGCTGGGCCGCGGACGGGATGTACTGCTGGAAATTGACTGGCAGGGCGCGACGCAAATCCGGCGTGCATTTCCCACCTCAGTGTCGATATTCATTCTGCCCCCGTCGCGCGCAGTGCTGCGCCTGCGCCTGCGCCAACGTGGGCAGGACGATACGCAAGCCATGGAGCGCCGCACCACCGAAGCGGTCATCGAGATGTCACACCACGACGAATTCGACTACCTCGTGGTGAACGATGACTTCAAAGAAGCCGTGGCGGACGTGAAATCCATCGTCCGAGCCGAGCGCCTGCGGCTCGTCGCTCAGGCGACCCGGCACCGCCAGCTGGTCCGCGATCTCTTGTCAGACGCCAAAATCATCGAGTAAACTCCGCGGCCCCTCGAAAGCCGGATGACCCTATGGCGCGCATCACCGTCGAAGACTGCCTCGATCACGTGGACAACCGCTTCTCACTCGTGATGGTAGCCACTCGGCGTGCCCGGCAGCTGGCCCATGGTGTGGACCCGCTCATTGCGGCCGAAAATGACAAGCCCACCGTCATCGCGTTGCGCGAAATTGCGGACGGTTTGATCAACTACGAAATGCTTGACGCCCAGGATGCCGCGTCGGAGGATGAACGGCTCGATATACCGTTCACGTTCTCCAATGAAGGAAGCAGCGACCTCTGACTCGTACTTCGGGTCGCGGCTAGCCGCCCAAGCCTCCGGCGACGCCGTCGCCGCGCCGGCGACCATCGAGTCACTCAGTGAGACACTTTCGACCTATCTGACCCAAGACCAGGTCGACGAGGTGCGCTCCGCGTATGAGTACGCGGCCGAAGCGCACGAAGGACAATTCCGCAAAACCGGCCACCCCTATATCAGCCATCCACTGGCCGTCGCCAGCATTCTGGCCGAGATGCACATGGACCACGCCACGGTGATGGCCGCGTTGCTCCACGACGTCATCGAAGATACCGGCATCGCCAAGCGCGCATTGGGGCGCAAGTTCGGTAAGGAGGTGGCGGGGATCGTCGATGGGGTCAGCAAATTGACCACGATGTTCCGATCGCGCGCCGAAGCCCAGGCCGAGAACTTCCAGAAGATGGCCGTGGCGATGGCGAAGGATCTGCGCGTGATTCTGGTCAAACTGGCAGATCGCCTGCACAACATGCGCACAGTGGGCGTCCTGGGACCGGACAAACGCCGCCGCATCGCCCGTGAGACGCTCGACTTTTACGCACCGATTGCCAATCGCCTGGGCATCCACCGTTTGAAGGTCGAGATCGAGGATCTCGCATTCAACGCGCTGTATCCCTTTCGCGCAGACCGCATCCGGCGCGCAGTGACCTCGGCCCGCGGCAATCGCAAAGCGCTGCTCGAACAGATTCACCGTTCCCTGACCACTGCGATGCGGCGCGAAGGCATCGACGCAATCGTGACGAGCCGAGAAAAACACGTCTACTCCATCTGCGAAAAGATGAAGTCGCAGCGCAAGTCGTTCAAACAGATCATGGATGTATTCGGCTTTCGCATCGTCGTGGACCGGGTGGATACCTGTTATCGGGTGCTCGGCGTAGTCCACAACCTGTACAAGCCCGTGGCCGGACGCTTCAAGGATTACATCGCCATCCCCAAGGCTAACGGTTACCAGTCGCTGCACACGACACTGTTCGGCATGCACGGTGTGCCGATCGAGGTGCAGGTGCGCACGCGGCAGATGGAGTCGGTGGCGGAGAACGGCATCGCCGGCCACTGGTTGTATAAATCAGATGAGCCTTCTTTCGCCGGAAGCCAGGCGCGTGCGCGCCAATGGGTGCGTGACCTGCTCGAGCTGCAGCAACGCGCCGGCAGTTCGCTGGAGTTCATCGAAAGTCTGAAAATAGACCTGTTTCCCGACGAGGTTTACGTATTCTCGCCGAGGGGCGAAATATTCGAACTGCCGCGCGGCGCGTGTCCCGTGGATTTTGCATATGCGGTGCACACCGATATCGGCAACAGCTGTGTCGCCTGCCGCGTGGATCGCGATCTCGCACCGCTGAGCTCTCAGTTGCAGAGTGGCCAGACCGTGGAGATCATTACCTCCAAAGATGCACGGCCCAATCCGGATTGGCTGACGTTTGCAGTATCCGGGAAGGCGCGCGCCGCTATCCGCCAGGCATTGAAGGCACAGAAGCGCTCCCAGTCGATCGCACTCGGGCGCCGCTTGCTGAATCGTTCTCTGGCCAATGCCGATACATCGATCAACGATCTGGACTTCCGCCGCCTGCGAAAAGTGCTGAAGGAATTCGGTGTGCGCAGGCTGAACGATCTGCTCGAAGCCATCGGCCTCGGCAACTACATGGCCTACGTCGTTGCCCAGCGATTGCTAGCCCCTGATAATCCGGCGGCAGAAGCAATCACCATCGCCACGGGCGGGCCGGTCGCGATTCGCGGCACCGAAGGGCTGGTGATCAGCTACGGACGCTGCTGCTATCCGGTGCCCGGCGACCCCATCGCGGGCCATATGTCGTCCGGCAAAGGCTTCGTTGTGCACATCGAGACATGCAAGAACATGGCGGAGATCCGTCGGCGAAGCCCCAACGAGATTATTCCGGCGCGATGGTCTGCGGACGTAGACGGCGACTACATCACCGCATTGCGAATCCAGATCGATCGACAGAAAGGCGTCATCGCCGAGGTGGCCGCAACTATCAACGACGCCGACGCAGGCATCGACAACATCAAAATCGACGAGCGCAGCGCGGAACTATCGACGGTGAGTGTGGAGCTGTACGTGCGTAATCGCAGTCACCTCGCACGGGTCATGCGACGGCTGCGGGTGTTGACCAACGTGCATGCCATCAGTCGGATAATCAAATGAAGAACAGCCCAACACCAATCACCACTGCCAACGCACCGCAAGCGATTGGCACTTATTCGCAGGCCGTTCGAGCCGGCACCACTGTATACCTGTCGGGACAGATCCCATTGGATCCGACCACGATGCAGCTGGTGGCAGGCGATATCGACGCGCAGATCCACCAGGTATTCACGAACCTGCGCGCCGTGGCACGTGCCGCCGGCGGTGATTTCGAGCATTGCGTTAAATTGACGGTCTACCTCACCACGCTTGCTCACTTCGCACGCCTCAACGAAATCATGGGCACCTATTTCGTGGCACCGTTTCCCGCGCGGGCAGCGGTGGGTGTCACGGAATTGCCCCGCGGTGCGCAGGTCGAGATCGACGCAGTGATGGTGTTGCCAGGCGGCAGGTGAAAGGCCCGGTCTTGCTGGCGGCACCGGTCCAATCGCTGCGCGGGGTCGGACCGGCGCTGACCGAAAAGCTCGCCCGCATCGGCGTACACACGCTGCTCGATCTGCTGCTGCATCTACCCACCCGCTATCAGGACCGCACCCGCGTTACGCCGTTAGTTGCGCTCCCCAGCGACGCCGAAGCGCTCGTGGTGGGGGAGGTGATGGAGACCCGCCTCAACCACGGGCGCCGCCGCAGTTGGCTGGTCACCATTGGCGATGGCACGGGCTTTTTGCGCTTGCGCTTTTTCCATTTCAGCGAACGGCAACGCAATGCGATGGCGGCCGGGATGTATCTGCGTTGCTTTGGAGACGTGCGCCCCGGCCCAGGCGGTAAGGAGATGGTTCACCCGGAGTACAAAGCATTTCCATCGCAGCCCGAGCCGCCCGAGCCACGCCTGACCCCGATCTATCCGTCAACCGAAGGGTTGAGTCAGGCGCGCATGGCAGGGCTGATGGACGCCGCACTCGCATGCCTCGACGACTGGCATCCTGCAGATCTCGCCGGCGTGTTGAGCGCTGACATGATTGTCGATCTGCGCGACGCGTTGCGGCTGCTGCATAGACCGGCGCCAGATACCTCAGCAGAACAGTTGCATAAGGCGCACCAGCGCGTCGCGCTGGATGAGCTGATTGCGAAGATCATCGTCTTGAAGCGCCGCGCGAGAGAGCGTCGCGCCGAGACGACCGCGGCGCTGCCCAGTGCGCACCAGCTCGGGCGTGTGTTGCTTGCGCGGTTGGGATTTGAGCTCACCGCGGCACAGCGGCGCGTCACACGGGATGTGTTGCTCGATCTGGAGAAAGACACGCCGATGCTGCGTCTCATTCAGGGTGATGTCGGTTCCGGCAAGACCGTGATCGCAGCCTTCGCGGCAATCCGCGCGGCGGAGCACAGCTGCCAGACGGCGATCATGGCGCCCACAGAGATTCTGGCCGAGCAGCACTTCCTGAATTTCTCAGCCTGGCTCGAACCGCTGGGCATCCCGGTGCGGCTGCTGACCGGACGCATGAGCGCCGCGGAGCGTGCGCGCGATCATGCGGCGGTGCGCTCCGGTGATGCGCTCGTGGTGGTGGGCACACACGCGCTGTTCCAAAAGGATGTCGAATTCGCGCGTCTCGCCCTGATCATCATCGACGAGCAGCATCGTTTCGGCGTGCACCAGCGCATGGCGCTGCGCTCCAAGGGGGCGCTGCCGCATCAACTGATCATGACGGCCACACCGATTCCGCGCACATTGACCATGGCGCTATATGCAGATATGGATATCTCGATCATCGATGAGCTGCCGCCGGGTCGCCAGCCGATCGACACGAATGTTGTAAGTGCTGCGCGTCGCAACGAGGTGATCGCGCACATCAAGACCCTGTGCGCCACGGGCCAGCAGGCCTATTGGGTATGTACCTTGATTGAGGAATCCGACGCGCTCGACTTCCGCGCGGCTGCGACCACGGCGGCGGAGCTGGCCGCATCGTTGCCCGAGCTACGCATCGCACTGCTGCACGGCCGGCTACCGTCGCGTGATAAGGCGCGCGTGATGGAAGATTTCAAGGCCGCGCGGGTCGACCTGCTGGTGGCCACCACGGTGGTCGAGGTGGGCGTGGACGTACCCAACGCGACGCTGATGGTGATCGACAATCCGGAGCGTCTGGGCCTGGCCCAGCTTCATCAGCTGCGCGGCCGGGTTGGGCGCGGCGCGCAGCGTAGCCAGTGCATCCTTCTATTTGCACAACCACTCGCCGCAACGAGCCGCGCGCGGCTAAAGGTGATGCGTGATACCAATGACGGTTTTCTGATCGCCGAGGAAGACCTGAAATTGCGCGGTCCCGGCGATGTGCTGGGAACTCGACAGACGGGCGAACAACAGTTTCGCGTGGCGGATCTTGCAAATGATGGCGCCTTGGTCGCCCAGGCGGCCGATCTCGCGGGGCGCATCATCGACAGCCGGCCGCAGATTGTCGAGGCACTGGTTGCCACCTGGTCGCCCGGTAACAGCGATTACGCCAGCGTCTGAATCGAGAAATCGCCAACAGAATCGTAAAGGCGCCGGTGCACCGGCTGGCAGATCAGCCGACCTCGATCATCTCGAAGTCTTCCTTGCTGACGCCGCACTCCGGACACACGAAATCGTCCGGGACGTCGTTCCAGGCAGTGCCGGGGGCGATGCCTTCATCCTGATAGCCTTCGGCCTCATCGTAGATCCAACCGCAAACGATACACTGCCATTTCCGCATCGGCGTGCGCTCTCACCGGACGAATTACAAGGCGCGCTACGCTACTTGCCGGGCGGGCGAAATGCAATCCAGGCGCGTCATTCGAACGGTGCCGATGCCTCGCGCAAACGCTAAACTGCGCCAGGCCTGCGCCCGAGAGTACCGCTTGAATCGCCTCATCCATCGCGCACAGCTTTATCTTCGTCTGATGCGGTTCGATCGCCCCGTGGGTACGCTGCTCCTGCTGTGGCCGACACTGGCTGCGCTGTGGATCGGTGCCGAGGGCGAGCCCCCGCTGTCCATTGCCATCATCTTCGTACTGGGCACTGTCGTGATGCGCGCGGCGGGGTGCGTGATCAACGACTACGCAGATCGTCATCTGGATGCTCATGTCGAGCGCACGCGCGATCGACCGCTGGCCACCAAGGACGTGACCGAGCACGAGGCGCTGGCATTATTCGCAGTGTTGCTGGCATTTGCGCTGCTGCTGATTCTCTTTCTCAATCCGTTGACGCAGTTGCTCGCGTTCGGCGGCGCCGCTATCGCGACGTTGTATCCGTTCATGAAACGCTGGACGTATCTGCCACAAGTGGTTCTGGGCGCCGCGTTCAGCTGGGGCATTGTCATGGCATTTGCCGCGACGAGCGGGCAACTCAGCGACGACGCATGGCTGATGTTCATCGCAAGCGTGATGTGGATCGTTGCCTACGACACGCTGTATGCGATGGTTGATCGCGAGGACGATCTGAGAATTGGTATCAAATCAACCGCGATACTGTTCGGCAAAGCCGATCGAGCGATGATCGCCATCCTGCAGGCGTCCACCATTGCCTGTCTGATACTGCTTGGTCTGCAGCTGCACTATGGCATTGCCTACTTTGCCGGCATCGCCGTCGGCGCGGTTCTGTTCGTTCATCAACAACGCCTGATTCGCGACCGGCGCACGCCGCATTGCTTTGCCGCATTCCGCAACAACGTCTGGGTGGGATTTGCGTTGTTCGCAGGCACCGTGATTCAGTTGAGCGTGGTGGCCCGGCTGAGTTAGCGGTCGGCGTCGCCACCCCATCGCGGTACGCGTTTTTCCAAAAACGCCGCAACACCTTCAGCGTAGTCCGGTTCACGCATCATCGCTGCGATCAGGCGTTCCGAGTCGCCAACGGAACTCGCCGCATCGCGATGCAGATCGCGGTAGATCTGCCAGCGTGTCTCTCGCAGCGAACCGGGCGAGACCGTGCCGATGAGGTTGCGTACGAATGCGTACGTTTCGTTCAGCAGTTCAGCCACAGGGTAAACGCCATTGAGCAGTCCCAACGACAGCGCTTCTTCCGCGAGGAATGCGCGACTGGTCAGCAACAATTCATTAGCACGCGTGAGACCGATCATGCGCGGTAGCAACCACGACAAGCCGTACTCCGCCGGCAGATTCAACTTGCCGTGGGCGGTAGTCATCTTGATGCCGCTTGCCGCGAAGCGCAGATCGCAGAAACACGCCAGCGCAAGCCCCACACCGGCGGCCGGCCCGTTGATGGCGGCGATGATGGGCTTCGACAAACCGAAGTGGTACGCAAAGCTCGCATCGAACTCGGCCGCGGTTCCATAGCCAGGCCGCGCCAACACGTCCGGTGTACCGGGGTCGTAGCCGCCTCTTTGCGCATGCCCCTGCAACGCCGCGGCGTCGCCGCCCACACAGAAGCCGCGGCCCGCACCGGTTACAACGATGGCGCGCACGCCGCTATCCGTCTCGGCACGCAGCAGGCAGTGCCGGTACTCGGTGTGCATGCGGCCAGTCCAGGCGTTCATGCGTTGCGGCCGGCTGAGCGTGATCGTCGCGATGCGCTCGGCGACCGCATATTGGGTGGCCTTCAGCTCCATCGCGATTCGCCCAGTGTGTGCATCAATCCAACGGCTCCAGTTTGGCAAAGCCCAGCATCAGCCATTTGGCACCCTCCCGCGCGAAATTCACCTGCACACGTCCGCGATCTCCATGACCTTCGGACTGTAGCACCACGCCCTCACCAAACTTGCCGTGCAGTACGCGCTGGCCAATGCGCAGCGCCCCATCATCGGCCGCGATGCGTCCAGTTTTGCTCGCGCCGAGACTGCGACCGGATTCATAAGGGCGCGCCACCGCGCCGCGCATGCGTATTTCCGACAGCAATGCCTGGGGGATCTCGCCGATGAAACGCGATGGCCTGTTGTACGAATCGCTGCCATGCAGACGGCGCGTCTCCGCAAACGTGAGCGTGAGTTGGCGCATCGCGCGCGTAATGCCGACATAACACAACCGTCGCTCCTCCTCCATGCGGCCCGGCTCATCCGCGGACATGCGATGCGGGAACAACCCCTCCTCCATGCCCGTCATGAACACGACTGGAAACTCCAGTCCCTTTGCGGAATGCAGGGTCATCAGTTGCACGCAGTTGTTGTCGTCACCCACCTGGTGTTCGCCGCTCTCGAGCGCCGCCTGGTCGAGAAATTCATCGAGTAACGAGGCGAACCCTTCGCGCGCCGCGCCTGTTTCGTCCAGCGGCAATACCACCTCGCCGGTGAACTGGCGACACGCGCTGATGAGCTCTTCGAGGTTCTCCTTGCGCGCGAGGCCGCGTTCGCCCGCCTCGCGGGAATGGAAGTCCATCAGGCCGCTCACTTCGATGCAATGCTGCGCCAGTTCGTGCAGTGGCAGATCGGCCACCGCGCTGGCCATCTGCTCGATCAGCAGGACAAACGCGGCCACGGCATTGCAGGCGCGTCCCAACGTCCCGGCCGCCACGCCCTCCTTGCTGGCCTGCCACATCGACACGTCGTTGCGTCTGGCGTGTTCGCGGATTGCTTCCAGTGTTTTATCGCCAATGCCGCGTGTCGGCGTATTGACCACGCGCTCGAATGCAGGATCCGAGTGCGGCTGCGCCATCAACCTCATGTAGGACAGCGCGTTCTTCACCTCCAGGCGTTCGAAGAACCGCACGCCGCCGTAGATACGGTATGGCAGTCGCGCGCGCAATAACGCTTCTTCCAGCACGCGGCTCTGGGCATTGGAGCGATACAGCAGCGCCACATCACGCGGGCTACCGCCATGACTGGTGAGCTCCTCGATGCGATCGGCGATGAAGCGCGCCTCATCGAGTTCGTTGTACGCTGAGTACAGCGCAATCGGATCGCCTTCCACACCGTCGGTCCACAGCTCTTTGCCCAGGCGGTCGGTGTTGTGTTCGATCAGTGCATTGGCGGCCTTGAGAATCGTTGCGGTGGAACGGTAATTCTGTTCCAGCCGGATCAGCTGCACATCGCGAAAATCCTGGCGGAAGCGGTGAATATTCTCGATGCGCGCGCCACGCCAGCCATAGATCGATTGATCGTCGTCTCCCACCGCCACGATCGTGCCGCGTGAACCAGCCAGCACGCGCAGCCAGGCGTATTGGATGGTGTTGGTATCCTGAAATTCATCCACCAGCAGATGCTGGAAGCGCCGCTGGTAATGTTCCAGCAGATCCGGTGCCTCCAGCCACAGCTCGTGACTGCGCAGCAGCAGTTCCGCGAAATCGACCAGTCCGCCGTTGAAGCACAGCGTCTCATAGGCCTCGTAGATACGCCGGTGTGTGACGAGAAAGATATCGTCGCCGGCAACCACTTCCTTTGCGCGCCGACCCTCGTCCTTCTGGCCATTGATGAACCACTGCGCCTGACGCGGTGCCCACCGCTGCTCATCGATTTCCAGCGAACGCATCACGCGCTTGACCAGACGCAACTGATCGTCGGAGTCGAGAATCTGAAAACTCTCGGGCAACTTCGCTTCACGCCAGTGGATGCGCAGCAACCGGTGTGCAATGCCATGGAAGGTACCGACCCACAATGCGCGCCCGGGCACATTGAGCAGCGCCTCGGTTCTGCTGCGCATTTCCGCAGCCGCTTTGTTGGTAAACGTCACCGCCAGCACGCCGTGCGGAGACACGCCTTGCGCCTCGATCAGCCACGACATGCGATGCACGAGCACACGCGTCTTGCCGCTGCCGGC